>JAAZLF010000388.1 GCA_012799425.1 Actinomycetales bacterium
CGCCGCCGCACCGAGCACCGGCTGAGCAAGCGTCAGGCCCGCCTGCACCTGGTGGAGGGTCTGCTGCTGGCGATCCTGGATATCGACGAGGTCATCCAGATCGTGCGGCAGAGCGATGACTCCGAGACGGCGCGCGCTCGGCTGATGACGGTGTTCGACCTCTCGCATCTCCAGGCCGAGTACATCCTCGAGCTGCGGCTGCGGCGCCTGACGAAGTTCTCGCAGATCGATCTCGAGGCCGAACGGGACGACCTGCGCCGCGAGATCGAGGAGCTCGAGGAGATCCTGGGCTCGGACGCGGTGCTGCGTGCGCTGGTCTCCGACGAGCTCGCCGCTGTGGCCGCGGAGCACGGCGATTCCCGCCGCACCGTGCTGCTGGAGGCAGCGGACTAGCCCGTCGCGAAGGCGGGGGTCTCGCTCGAGGTGGCCGACGAGCCCTGCAACGTGCTGCTCACGGGGACCGGGCTGATCGCCCGGATCACGGGTGAGGGACCGCTGCTGCGCGAAGGCCAGCGCGGTGCGCACGACGTGGTCGTCTCGCACGTGCGCTCCACCACCCGTTCGACGATCGGTGTGGTCACGGATCAGGGGCGGGTGCTGCGGCTGTCCGTCGTGGACCTCCCCTCGCTCGCCCCGACCGCGGGGGCGCCGTCGCTCGCAGGCGGAACCCGGTTGGCGGACCTCATCGACCTCGAGCGCGAGGAGCGGGCGCTGGGCCTGATCCGGCTCGACGAGGACGATCTCGCCCGGGGCGGGGCGATCGCGCTCGGCACGCGGCAGGGCGTGGTCAAGCGGGTCCAGCCCGAATTCCCGAAGTCCGACGGCTTCGAGATCATCTCCCTCAAGAACGGCGACGCCGTGGTGGGGGTCGTGGATCTCGAAGCGGATGAGGACCTGGACTTGGTGTTCATCACCTCCGATGCGCAGCTGCTCCACTTCCCGTCCTCCGGGGTCCGCCCGCAGGGTCGCGGCGCCGGCGGAGTGGCGGGCGTCAAGCTCGCCGAGGGTGCCCGGGTGGTCTCCTTCGGGGTCATCGACGTGACCGCCCCCGCGGACGTGGTGACCGTCGCCGGAAGCTCCTCGACCCTTCCGCTGCTGCAGACAGGTTCGCTCAAGGTCTCCGCTCTGACCGAGTTCCCGGCCAAGGGCCGTGCCACCGCCGGGATGCGCTGCCATCGCTTCCTGCGCGGGGAGGACGAGCTCATCGGTGCCTGGGTGGTGCCGCATCCGGCGCGCGCCTCCTCCGAGGCCGGGCAGCCGATCGACCTTCCCGAGCCGACGGGTCGTCGTGACGGCTCGGGCACTCCGGTGGCGGTGCCGATCGCCGCGGTCGGATGACCTCTCAGAGCCGTTCCACCAGGTGACCTTCGCCGGCCCGGCACGGCCGGGACGTGGGACGATGGTGCTCATGAACTCTGCGAGCACCGATGCGCCCCTCACGCCCGTCCCGCTGCCGGAGGGCGTCCGCCTCGCGCAGGTGCACGGGGTCGATGCGCTGCTGGTGGACACTCCTGCCGCGACCGCACAGCTGCTGTTCGACGGAGCCCACCTGATCAGCTGCGTCCCCGCCGGGGAATCTGACCTGCTGTGGCTCAGCCCCTCCTCCGCATTCGGTGAGCGCGCGGCGGTGCGCGGCGGGATCCCGATGATCGGGCCCTGGTTCGGTCCGGGCCGTGGCCAGGCGATGGAGGTCAAGCACGGCTGGCTGCGCAACCTCCGGTGGGACCTGGCCGCGGCCGGTCGCGAGGACGACGAGGTGGTCCTGACGCTGCGGACGCCGCCGGACGTGCGAGCGCTGACGGCCACCGCGCGCTTCCGCATCGGTGCCGAGCTGTCTGTGGACCTCACGATCACCGCCGGCCCCCGGACGCTCGAGCTCGAGGCGGCCCTGCACACCTATCTCGCCGTCGGCGACGTGCGGAAGATCGCCGTGAAGGGGCTCGAGGGGGCGGACTACCTCGACAACACCCGCGGCCTGGCACCCGACGTCCTGCCCGACGCCCCGCTGCGGTTCAGCGGCCCCACGGACCGAGTCGTCGACTCCGCCGCCGAGGTCACCGTGGAGGACCCGGCGGCCGGGCGGCGCATCGTCTCGATGCCTCGTGGGACCTCCCGCACCGTGGTGTGGAACCCGTGGGACGAGGCGGCTGTCGCGATGGCCGACGTCCCGGACGCGGCCTGGCCGCAGTTCGTGTGCATCGAGCCCGCCGTCGCCAAGGACGGCTACGTCAGCCTCGACCCCGGGCAGTCGCACTCCATCGGCGTCACCTACCGCATCGAGCGCTGAGCGCGGCCACCGCGCCATCGACCACGCCCGGGCCCGGCCCTCCCCACGGAAGGATCGGGGTCCGGCGGCTCAGCGGCACCGGCTC
>JAAZLF010000389.1 GCA_012799425.1 Actinomycetales bacterium
GAGCCCCCGTCGAGCGTTGCACAGTTGGCGCTCCCAGCCCCCAGAACGCCCACAACGCAACGGTGGAGGCGGAGCAGCACCACCCACCCCGTCGAGCGTTGCACAGTTGGCGCTCCCAGCCCCCAGAACGCCGACAACGCAACGGTGGAGGGGAAGGTAACGCGCAACGGTGGGGGGGGGAAGGTGAGGCGCAACGGTGGAGGGGAAGGTGAGGCGCAACCGAGGAGGGGGAAGCTCCCCCTCAGTCGGACTTCGGCCCCACCACGCCCAGCAGCACTCCGAGCGAGCCCTTCTCCCCTGCGCGGCGCCGCCGCACCACGCCGCTGAGCAGGGCGTAGGGCACCAGCATCACGAAGCCGACGGCGCTGAGCAGCAGGATCGAGACCACGATCGCGCCGTCGCCGTCGGACTCGGCGCCGGTGCGGGCCACCAGCAGGGCGGCGGCGATGTTGCGCTGGCTGGTGAGGATCGCGGGCCCGTCACGGACGGTGAGGGTCTCCCCCGCGAGGTCACCGGCGATGCGACCGGCTGCGAAGGCCAGCGCCACCAGACCGACAGCTACCAGCATCACCGGGGAGAGCAGCAGGTCGAGCACCAGCGAGGTGTTCGCGCCGAAGCCGGAGAGGAACATCAGCACTGCGGAGCCTGCGGCGATGCCCCCGGCGAGGCGGGCGAGCAGGTCGGCGCGAGCCGGCCAGACCGCGGCGATCACGATCCCCGCGATCATCGGGGAGAGCATGGTGCCCAGCAGCAGCCTCGCCACGGCCCAGCCGTCGACGTGCACGTCCTGCAGCAGGAACGGCACCACCAGCGGCATGAACAGGATCGAGCCCAGCAGCAGCACAGCCATGGGGCCGGCGGTCTCGCTGTAGGGGATGCGGGCCATCGCTCCGAGCTGCAGCACGAAGGGGGCGCCCGCGGCGCACAGCGCGATGATGAAGCCTTCCCCGATCCGGCTCGGCAGCAGGTCGCTCATCAGCCAGATCAGCAGCGTGCCGACAGCGGGGACCACCACGAAGTTCGCCCCCAGCACGGCCAGGACGGTGCGGCGGTCGCGCAGCTGACGGCGGAAGGAGCGCAGCGGGGTGCGCAGCCCCATCGAGAGCATCGACGCGATCGCGAAGGCCGGCACGCTGATGGCGATCAGCAGGCCGAGCAGGGATTCGATGGTGTGCACTCCGGCAGGCTACGCGTCCGTGCCCGAGGACCCTCAGATCCAGCCGTTGTCCGAGGCGGCCCTCACGGCCTCGGCCCGGTGGGTGACTCCGAGCTTGCCGATCACGGCGGAGATGTGGTTGCGCACCGTCCCCTCCGACAGGAACAGGGTCTTCGCGATCTCGGTGGTGGTGCCGCCGGCCGCCGCGGCCTGCAGCACCTCGGTCTCCTTCGCGGTCAGCGGGCTGGGGCCGACGGCGAGGGACTGGGCGGCGAGCTCCGGATCCACCACCCGCAGGCCCTGGTGGACGCGGCGGATCGCGTCGACGAGCTGCTCGACGGGGGTGTCCTTGACCATGAACGCC
>JAAZLF010000390.1 GCA_012799425.1 Actinomycetales bacterium
GGGGCGGCTGCGCGGGCTGGGATCCGCGGCATCGACGGGGCGCGCGGCGGGGCGGGGTTCGGTGGGCATGGGGGCACTGTAATGGCAGCGGAGCGTCCCGGCCGAAGCTGGTGAGGGTCCCGGGAGGCGCCCCGGCCCAAGCACTTCCCGCCAGCGGACGCAACGGCTTCGTGCCCGGCATCACGGCTCCTGCGGCGCGTCCTGCCGGGGTGTGGGAAGTGCCACCAGGCTTGCGCATCCAGGCCCTTGTCGAGGCCGCGAGGGCCCCAGAGAATGGGAGACGGCTCGCCACGCCGGCGGACATCGCGGGAGCGTCATGTCCCAGTTCTGCCGCGTCGAGCCGGAGACCCGAGAACGCCCCCACCCGGGGAGCGACCCTCGCCGCGTCATGCCCTACGGGGTGGGGCGTGGCGTCCTGGAAAGAGAGAGTGACGATGGACTGGCGCCACCGTGCCGAGTGCCTCAACCATGATCCCGAGCTGTTCTTCCCGATCGGGAACACCGGACCGGCGATCACGCAGATCCAGGAGGCGAAGGCGGTGTGCCAGAAGTGCGACGTCATGACGGCGTGCCTCAAGTTCGCACTCGAGACCGGCCAGGACTCCGGCGTCTGGGGCGGCCTGTCCGAGGATGAGCGTCGCTCCCTCAAGCGCCGCAACGCCCGCGCCCGCCGCGCGAGCTGACTGACCCCGGTCCTGCGGCACGGCCCCGTGCACGACGCCGCAGGACCCTCCTCCGGGCCCGCATCGATACCGGCCGGCCCGGAGGCCCTTCTCGGGCGATCCCTCAGAGCGTGAGCGGATCCAGGTAGACCTCGACCAACGCACGAGTGCCGCCTTCGGGCTGGCCCTCCCAGGTGAGAGTCCCTCCCAGCTGCCCCTGCACGAGCGTCAGGGCGATGTTGGTCCCCAGGCCCGTCGGCTTCGCGGCGCCCATCCCGCTGCCGTCGTCCTCGATCGCGATGACCAGATGGGATCCCGTGCGATCGCTGCGGATGGTGAGCGTCCCCCCGGTCTCCGACAGGCCGTGCTCCACCGCATTGGTGGCGAGCTCGGTGACCACCAGCGCCAGCGGCGTCGCCTCCTCGGCCCGGATCGTGCCGACTCTCCCGACCTTCTGGGTGCGCACCTCGACCTGGCTGTCCGTCAGCTGCGGGGTGCCCGCCCGGTGGACGGTCGCGCTCGCCGCGTCGACGGCCAGGCGCAGGCAGCGGTCGATCACCTCATCGAAGTGGACCGCCTCCTGAGAGCCCTGCAGCAGCGACTCGTGCACCAGCGCGATCGTCGAGACCCTGCGCATCGCCTCGGCGAGCGCTTCACGTGCCTCATCGGTCTTCATCCGCCGCGACTGCATGCGCAGCAGCGCCGCCACCGTCTGGAGGTTGTTCTTGACCCGGTGGTGCACCTCGCGGATGGTCGCGTCCTTGGTGATCAGCTCGCGCTCCCGGCGGCGCAGCTCCGTCACGTCGCGCACCAGGATCACGGCGCCGGTGCGCACGCCCTGCTCCGTGAGAGGCACGGCCCGCAGGGAGAGGGTCCCGCCCCGGGCCTGCATGTCGGAGCGCCACGCGGCACGGCCCATCAGCACCAGCGGGAGCGACTCGTCGACCGGCGAGCGCGTCTGCAGCACCTCGGTGGACAGCTCCGCGAGCGTGACGCCCTTCATGTCGCCGGCGATGCCGAAGCGGTGGAAGGCCGAGCGCGCGTTGGGCGAGGTCCACTGGACGACTCCGGCCTCGTCGAGCTCGACCACGCCGTCGCCTACGCGGGGTGCGCCGCGACGGGGCGGGATCGGGGCCCCCTCGATGGGGAAGGCCCCCGTCTCGAGCATCCGCAGCACTCGATGCCCCAGGGCCCGAAGATGGATCTCGTTGTCGGAGGGTTGATGGTCTGCGACGGGGATCTCCGCGGCGACCACGGCCAGGGTGCGCCCGTTCTTGCGCACAGGCACGAGAGTGCCCGTCGCCGGGCGCCCCTCGCGCTCGATGGTGAGTCGCTGACGGTCGGGCTCTCCGCCGTCCAGCAGACGTGAGACCTCGGGGCTCTCCGGGCCCCCGACGCCCATGGAGCCCACCGGGTCCTCGTAGTAGACCGTGGGGCCGGTGGCAGGACGGCAGTGTGCGACGGCCAGCGGGCCGTCATCCTCACGGATCCACAGCACCAGGTCGGCGCGCAGCAGGTCGGCGAGAAGGTTCCAGTCACCGACGAGGTGCTGCAACCAATCAGCCTCCTTCTCGGAGAGACCACGATTGTCGGCGAGGAACTTGGACAGGCTCGGCATGAGGACAGGATAGGGGCCTCCGCGGCGTGCCCAGGGATCGTCCGCGAACGGGCGGGGGCTCGACCTGCTCTAGGCTGAGCCCGATCAGTTCCGAGGAAGGATCAGCATGAAGCTTCGCGAGACATTGACCCTCCCGCTGTCCGCTCCCGCGGCCGCGGAGATGTACGCCGACCCGGAGTACACCCAGATCCGCCGGCGTGCGCTCGGGGCGACCGATGCCCGCTCCACCGTCGAGGGCGACCCTGCAGGGGCGTTCACAGTCCGCACCGAGCTGACCATGCCCACGGATCGCGTGCCGGACATGGTCAGGCCCTTCGTCGGATCCTCGGTGACGATCCGCGAGGAGCAGTCCTGGTCCGCTCCGCAGGCGGACGGCGCTCGTCGGGGTTCGATGCGGCTGGACGTGGTGGGCACCCCTGCGGGGCTCACCGGGTCGATGCGCCTGGCCCCGGCCGGGGAGCAGAGCAGCACGGTCGAGATCGAGGGCGATCTGGTCGCGAAGGTGCCCCTGCTGGGGCCGCGGCTGGAGAAGGCGGCGCTCCCCTACGTCTCCACGGTGCTGCGCGCCGAGGAGCGCGCCGCAGCCACCTACCGGGAATCGAACGCCGGCTGATCTGACGGCTGTGCGCGCGGCTCAGCCGGCGGATGCGCCGCCCAGGTAGTCGAGGGCGGCCCGTCCTTCCGTGGCGTCGAACCACAGCAGGGCGGGGTCGGTGTCATCGTCCTCGGCCGCGGCGGCGTCCAGCTCGGTGACGTGGAAGCTGGCGATCCGTGCGGACGTCTCCTCGCACAGGCTGACGCCGAATGCGCCGCCGTCCTCCGCGGCGCCGGCGACCGCGCTGTCCGGGACGTCCGCAGCGATCACGAGAGCGCGCGATGAGCTCGCTCCCGTGCTGAGGGCGATGTGGACAGCGTCCTGCAGGGCGTCGTACTCGAGATCCTCCTCGTCCACGCCCGGGCGGCCCGTGCGCGCTTCGGCGGTGACCGCCCATGCGGTCCGCCCCGGCTCGAGTGCGATGCGCGTACCGGCGCGCTCGAGCACGGGACGGTCCGGGGCGGCCAGCGGAAGGTAGATCCTCATGGCGTCATCTTCTCACCGGCTCAGCTGATGCTGCGACCGCGCCGTCCGGGCCGATGAGGGCGGGTGAGCCCGCGAGGTCCCGCATCGCCTTCCGCAGCGCGGAGCGTGGAGCCGTCTCTGCCAGCAGGGCGCCGTCCCAAGCAGAGGTGCGGCACGCGATCGGGTCATCGGGGAGGAGGCTCAGCGAGGCCACCGGGATCCGTGAGGCGATCAGCTCCCTCAGTCGGTCTCCGGGCACGGGAGCGCCCACCCGGTTGACCACGACGTGGAGCTCCTCGACGCCGAGCTCCTCGAGCCTGCTGTGCTCGCGCACAAGTCGGGTGATGCTGATCGGGTCGGCGGTGACGACCGCGATCACGGCGTCCGACGCCTCGATCGCACTGAGCGTGGCGGCGTTGCGCTGGGGTGCGGCTGTGTCGTAGCTGAGCTCCTCGTCCTCCTCAAGGAGCGGAGCGACATCCGCGACCACGAGACCGCCCCGCCGAGCGAGCACGTCCCAGACGCCGTCCATCGAGGTCCGTGTCAGCTCGGCCCACCTTCCGGGGACGCCGATGCCGCTGAGCAGGCGCAGGTTCGGCTGGACCAGCGGGAGCAGGGGCTCCATCGTCTCGATGTCGAGCGTGTCCCGGTCATGGGCCCGCGCGGCGGCCACCACGCCGGGGGCTTCGTCCAGCACGCCGAGCAGCTGGCTCTGGGAGGGGCCGTAGGTATCCGCGTCGACCAGGACGGTGTCGACTCCGGCCGCAGCGGCCTCCGCGGCCAGGTTGACTGCGAGGGTCGAACGCCCCGATGCCCCGCCGGGGCTCCATACCGCGACGAGTCGTCCGCCCGTCTCCGGTTGTTCCTCCGCCGCCTCCTGCGTCCAGGCCCCCGGGGCCTCCTGCTCGCCGGTGAGCGTGGCGGTCACGGTCGAGAGGATCTCCTCGACCGAGGAGCTCGCGTCCAGTACGTGGCGCAGCCCGAGCGCGGTCTGCTCCGCAGCCGTCGCGGACCGCAGGCCCACCACTGCCGCGTCCTTCATCATCGCCGCGATCGCGTCTCGCCCCAGGCCGCGCACCGAGACGTCGATCAGCACCACGTCGCCGATGCCGGCGGCGACCACGGCGAGCGTCTCCGCGAGGTCTGCGCATCGGCGCACGACCCGCGCCGTCCGGGTGCGGTCCACGGCGAGGTCGTGGACGATACGCACCTCGTCGCTGCCGGAGGCGCACAGCACGATGTCGATCATGGCGCCAGACCGTGAGCACCGGGGACGCCGATCACGTCCAGGCGCTCGTCCTTCGACAGCACTTCGAGCACTTCGTGGACGCTGTCGCTGGGCACCAGCACCTCGACGGACATCGACCGCATGCCCAGCGAACTCCCCTCGTCGACGCGACGGACCACTGCGTCGGGCACCAGGAGCTCGGCGTGCGCGTCCCCCGCCTCATCGGCGGTCGCTGCGGTGTGCCAGAGCTCGACCATGGCCCCGGGCGCGACGGACTCGGCCACCGTCATGTCGACGGGGATCATCACCGGGCGGAGCGGCACATCCTCCGACTGCCCGATCACGGACATCGGCACCAGCTCCCCCTCCTGCACGGCTCGTGTGGCGACCGCCCCTTCGGGGATCGCCTCCACGCTCCCGGCGTAGAGATCGGTCTGGTCCCCCAGCCGTACCTCGGCGACGACGAGATGGGAGGCGTCGATGGAGTCGCCGGGCGCGATCGGTGAGCGGGTCACGAGCACGGGTGTGGTCTCGGAGAGTCGGGAGACCAGCAGGGCACCCATCAGGACGCTCGCGACGACGAGGACGATCCCGACGATCAGCCGCGGATCCTTCCAACGCGGCCTGCGCAGCCTCATCACCGATGCAGTAGCCCCCACTGCGTTCTCCTCAACCCTCGTAGCCCGCGCTGGCGGGATCTCACGGGAGGCTACCGGGAGCCGGTGCTTCAAGGGGCGGAATACCGTGCATTGTGGATATCCCGAGCCGCGGGCTCCTTCGTCCGCCGTCCACAATGACGCCGACGCATGAAGGCCGAGGATGAGAGACTGGTGATGCTCTCCCGCCAGGTGCTCCGACCGGAAGGATCGTCGATGACGCCACGCTTCGTCCCGCTGTCTGATGTCGCAGAGACTCTCTCGATCTCTGCGTCCCAGGCGTATGCCCTGGTGCGGTCCGGAGAGCTGCGAGCGATCAAGGTCGGAGGGCGCGGCCAGTGGCGGGTCGAGGTCACGGAGATCGAGTCGTACATCCAGCGCAGCTACGAGGCGACTGAACACATCCTCCAGGAAGAACGCCGGAAGGCGGAGCAGAAGGGCTGACTGCCTCTCCTCCACGGTGCTGAGCCGGCAGCCCTCAGCGAGGCAGCACTGCGAGCAGCGAGGCGCTCGCCACCGTGAGCCGTTCCGATCCGGGCGCTACGACCGATTCCCCTGTCGGCAGTGACTGGATATCCAGGGTGTCTGCACCCACGGCCGCGATCCTGCCGATGAGGCCACCCGCGGTCGTCTCCAGTCTCACCACGCTGCGGTCGCGCGCGATCTCCCGCAGCACGGAGCCGAGACCGAGAGGTGAGCGCAGCGTCTCCTCCTGCGGTCGAGCTCTGGTGGGAAGCCCGTGCACCAGCACGATCGCACCGAGCGGCACCACGGAACGACGCGTTCCGCCCTCCCGCAGCGCGACCCCGTCACTTCCGACCTCCTCCACGGCACCGCTTACCCGCAGCCCC
>JAAZLF010000036.1 GCA_012799425.1 Actinomycetales bacterium
AAGGGCCCGCGCACGCAGCACGGCAGTGATCAGGTCGCCGGCCGCAACGCCGTGCTCGAGGCACTGCGCGAGGACGTCCCGGCGACCAAGCTGACCATCATGGTCCGGCTCGACACCGATGAGCGGGTGGGCGAGATCATGCGCCTGGCCGCCGCTCGGGGACTCCCGATCGCGGAGGCCGCGCGGACGGACCTGGACCGGATGACCGACCACGCCGTCCACCAGGGCGTGGCGCTGACCATCCCGCCGTACGAGTACGCGGAGGTCGACGAGCTGCTGGACATCGCGTCGGATCGTTTCGAGCCGCCGCTGCTGGTGGCGCTCGACGGCATCACCGACCCCCGCAATCTCGGTGCGATCCTGCGTTCGGCCGATGCCTTCGGCGCGCACGGGGTGATCCTGCCCGAGCGTCGCAGCGTGTCGATGACCGCGAGCGTCTGGAAGGTCGCCGCAGGCGCTGCGGGACGAGTCCGTGTCGCCCAGGTCACGAACCTCAACCGCACCCTGACCTCTCTCAAGGGGAAGGGCGTGTTCGTCCTCGGCCTCGATGCCGATGGCGATGTGACCACTCGCGGGCTCGAGCTGGGCACCCAGCCGGTCACGCTGGTAGTGGGCGCCGAGGGCAAGGGACTGTCACGTCTGGCCCGGGAGATCAGCGATCAGGTGGTCTCGATCCCGATGGGTGGGCGCTCCGAGTCGCTGAACGCCTCGGTCGCGGCCGCGATCGCGCTGTACGAGCTCTCCGGCGTACGGGAGCGTCAGGGCCTGGCCTGAGGCGAGCGGGGCGACGGCTCGGAGATCTCCCGGCCGTGCACCGTGCTCACTGCGATCGTCACGTAGGGCAGCGTCCACTGGATGACGGGTCCGAGCGCGATCGCGTAGACGACGGTGCCCACACCGAGCGGGCCGCCCAGCGCCCAGCCGCTCACCAGCACGATCACCTCGAGCACGATGCGCACGGGGCCGACGGGACGGCGGAGCACGCGGCCGAGACCGGTCATCAGCCCGTCACGGGGCCCGGCGCTGAGCTGGGCCCCGATGTAGATCGCGCCGCTGACGCCGTTGAGCGCCACGCCGGCGATCATCATCAGCAGGGCGAGCAGGAGCGTGCGGGCCTCGGGCAGCACCAGCATCCCCAGATCGATGCTCACCCCCACCCAGATCGAGTTCGCGACCGTGCCGATCCCGACCTGCTCGCGCAGCGGTGCCCACAGCAGCAGGAGCACGAAGCTCACCGCGATGCTCACCGTCCCCACGGTGAGCCCGAGACGGTCCGCGATCGCCGCATGCAGCACGTCCCAGGGCGCACCGCCGAGGCCGGACTGCAGCAGCATCGCCAGGGAGACTCCGAATCCCGTCAGGCCCGCCATCATCTGCAGCAGGCGCAGAGGCAGCCTGTCGACCCCCAGCTGGTCGCGGAGAGCCAGGTTGTCGAGCCGTGCTGGCACGGCACCTCGTGCACGGAGCATCGGATGTCCGGCCCTCTCAGGAGTCGAAGATCGGCAGCGCGGAGGTCTCCGTCGTCACGAGCGAGCGTTCGTCGGGCCGGTGGATGAGGACGTTGAGGATGTAGTGACGCACGGTCTCATCGAGGCTGACGTCGTGCCCGGCCTGCTCGGACAGGAACCATTTGTGCTCGAGGATCTCGTGGAAGAACTCCGGGGGCTCGAGCTTGGAGCGCATCGACCGCGGGACCGCACGGACCACCGGCTCGTACTGCTCCTTGAGCCACTCATGGGCCACGAACTCCTCGTCCTCGAGCTGCTGCTCGGTGTCCGCACGGAACTGGTCGAGGTCGTTGAGGAGGCGGCGCGCCTGGTTCTCCTGCGCGTCGATCCCCGTCAGGCGCATCAGACGACGGGCGTGGTGCCCGGCGTCGACCACCTTCGGCATGATCGACAGCGTGGTGCCGTCGAGATCGGTGGTGATCTCGAGCTCGCCCACGTCGAAGCCCAGCGAGTTGAGCTTCTCGATCCGGGCGGAGACCCGCCAGCGCTCGTCGGCGGAGAAGCGCTCCCGGGAGGTGAGGGTGTCCCAGAGCTCCTCGTAACGGGCGACCAGGTCATCGCCCACGGCGACGGGATCGGCCTCCGGATCGAACATGTCGCCGGCCTGGAGGTCCATCAGCTCGCCGATGATGTTCGTGCGGGCCAGGTCGAGGTCGTAGTGGCGCTGACCCAGCGTGAGCCGCTCGTGCAGGGCTCCGGTCTCGACGTCCACGAGGTAGGCGGCGAAGGCACCCGCGTCACGGCGGAAGAGCGTGTTGGACAGCGAGACATCACCCCAGTAGAAGCCCTCGAGATGGAGGTGGACCAGCAGCACCGCCAGGGCGTCGAGCAGGCGGTGGGCGGTGTCCGGCCGCGAGACCTGGCTGAACACGGCGCGGTAGGGCAACGAGAACTGCAGGTGCCGGGTGATGAGCATCGCGTCGAGCGGCTCGCCCGTGGGCGTGCTGCGACCGGAGATCACGGCGAACGGCTCCACGCAGGGGATCCCGAGACGGCCCAGGACGCGAAGCATCTCGTACTCGCGCTGGGCGAGATCACGCGTGATCTCCTTGAGCGCGAGGACCCGCCCCGAGACGCGCACGAAGCGCACGACGTGACGAGAGATGCCGCGGGGGAGGGCGGCGAGGATGTCCTCGGGCCACTGCTCCAGCGGCTGCTCCCACGGCAGGTCCAGCAGGGCCGGATCTGCACGGGACGCGGTGATCTCCAGAGGTGCCATTGCTCCATTCTCTCCCGAGCGAGGATGCTTCGACCACTCCCGGCATCATGTCACGTCGCCTCGGCGCGTCCAGTGCCGCGAGAACCAGCAGGGGATGACGGCGACGGGCGCCCGGCAGCAGCCGGACGCCCGTCGCGCAGTGCAGCTGGTGAGGGTCAGTCGCCCAGACGCTGACCGTTCTTCGCGTCGAAGAGGTGGGTGTGTTCCGGGGAGGGGCGGAAGTACACCGTCTCGCCCTTGCTCGGAGGACGACGGGCGTCGACACGAGCGATGAACGGCTTGGCCGTCTCGTCGCTGCCGGCGCGGCGGCCGTAGATGAACGCATCCGCGCCGAGCTCCTCGACGAGGTCGACCTCGACGGCCAGCCCCTGCTCGTCGGAGGCGATCTCGAGATCCTCGGGACGGACGCCGACGGTGACGTGCGTCTCGCCGGTCTCGGAGAGGGTGGAGCGGTCCACGGGGATCGTCGCGCCGCCGAACTCCACGCCCTGATCGGACAGGGGCGCGTCGAACAGGTTCATGGCGGGGGAGCCGATGAAGCCGGCGACGAACAGGTTGTTCGGGG
>JAAZLF010000391.1 GCA_012799425.1 Actinomycetales bacterium
CCGGCCTCCTTCAGCTTCGCGATGACGCCCTGGTAGATCTCGCCGCGCTCGGACTGGCGGTAGGGGCCGTGGGGGCCGCCCACCTCGACCCCCTCGTCCCAGTCGATGCCGAGCCAGCGCATGGCGTCCAGCAGCTGGTGATAGGACTCCTCGCTGTCGCGCGCCGCGTCGGTGTCCTCGATGCGGAAGACGAGCTTGCCCCCGTGGTGGCGCGCGTGCGCCCAGTTGAACAGGGCCGTGCGCACCATGCCGACGTGCGGGGTGCCGGTGGGGCTGGGACAGAAACGGACCCGGACCTCGTCGGTCGGGGTGGAGGGAGAGGCGGGAGCGGTGGTCACGCGAGGGACTCCTGGGAGGTGTCGGGGTGGATGGGCGTCGGCGCGCTGCTCAGCGGCGCACGATCGGGTTGGACAGGGTGCCGATGCCTTCGACCGTGATGTCGACGGTGGCGCCGGCGGGCACGGTGCGCACCCCGGCCGGGGTGCCCGTCAGCACCAGGTCGCCGGGCAGGAGGGTCACGACGGAGGAGATCTCGGCGATCAGCTCGGCGACGGAGCGGACCATGTCCGCGGTGGTGCCCTGCTGGGCGACCTCGCCGTCGACGCTGCTGGAGATGGAGAGGCCAGCGGGGGCCGAGACATCCAGATCTGTCTCGATCCAGGGGCCGACGGGGCACGAGGTGTCGAACGCCTTGGCGCGGAACCACTGGTTCTCCGCTCGCTGGGAGTCCCGCGCGGTGAGATCGTTCGCGCAGGTGTAGCCGAGCACGTGGTCGGCCACCTGATGCGGGGCGATGTCCTTGGCCATGCGCTTCATGACCACGGCGAGCTCGGCCTCGAGGCTGACCTCATCGCTGTAGGAGGGCAGGACCACAGGGTCCCCCGGGCCCACCACAGCAGTGTTGGGCTTGAGGAAGAACAGGGCCTGCTCGGGCACCTCGTGCCCCATCTCGGCGGCGTGCGCGGCGTAGTTCTTGCCGACGCACACCACCTTCGAGCGGGGGATGACGGGCGCCAGCAGGCGCACGTCATCCAGCGGCACGATGGTGCCTGTCGGTCGGATCTCTGTGTACAGGGGGTCACCGGTGATCCCATAGACCATGTCCTGGCCGTCCTTCTCGCTGACGATGCCGTACATGGGATCTTCGCCGGTGGTGAATCGGGCGATGCGCATGCCCGCCAGTCTAGGCGGTCGCCCCGCCGCCCCCCCGCTGCGAGCCGCAGCTGCGGCAGTCGGCCGCGAGGGCGCCCCGGGCCCCGCCGCCGCATCACTGGCCTTCAGCACCTCAGCACACTATCGTTGATAGTTCAATCGTAAAGTTCGGGAGGGCCATTGAGCATCGATCCACAGTCCATCACCTTCGGTCTGGACACCTTCGGGGACGTCACCGTCGACACCCAGGGCGATCCGGTGCCCGCCTCACAGGTGCTGCGGGACGTCGTGGCCCAGGGCGAGCTGGCCGATCAGGTGGGCATCGACCACTTCTCGATCGGCGAGCACCACCGCCCCGACTTCGCCGTCAGCGCGCCCGACATCGTGCTCGCGGCGCTCGCCTCGCGCACCGAGCGGATCTCCCTCGGCACGGCGGTGATCGTGCTGAGCTCCGATGACCCGCTGCGCGTGGTCGAGCGCTTCTCGACCCTCGACGCGCTCTCGGAGGGTCGTGCCGAGCTCACCGTGGGCCGCGGCTCCTTCACCGAGTCGTTCCCGCTGTTCGGCTTCGCCATGCAGGACTACGAGACGCTGTTCGAGGAGAAGCTCGACCTGCTCGCCGCAGCGATCACCGGCGAGCCGATCACCTGGAGCGGAGCCACCCGTCCCCCGTTGAAGGAGCAGTCCCTCTATCCGCCGCTCGAGCGCACTCTGCCCACCTGGGTCGCCGTCGGCGGCAGCCCCAACTCGGTGGTGCGCGCGGCGCGCCACCGCATGCCCCTGATGCTCGCGGTCATCGGCGGTCCTGCGCAACGCTTCGGCCCCTACGTGCAGCTCTTCCACGAAGCCAACCAGAAGCTGGGCAACGGCCGCCTTCCCGTCGGCGTCCACTCCCCGGGGCACATCGCCGCCGATGACGCCACCGCGCGCGAGGAGCTGGCCCCGCACTGGATCCGCAATCGCAACGAGATCGGTCGCGAGCGCGGCTGGGGTCCCTCCGGCATCGTGGAGTTCGACGGCGAGATGCAGCACGGCGCGCTGTACGCGGGCTCGCCCGAGACCGTGGCACGGAAGATCGCGATGACGATCAGCTCACTGGGCCTGGACCGCTTCGACCTGAAGTACTCCAACGGCCCGATGCCCCATGGGCAGCTGATGGAGTCGATCCGGCTGTACGGCACCGAGGTCATACCGCGTGTGCGCGAGCTGCTCACGCAGCAGACGGAGGAAGGCTCCGTCTTCGACGTCGTCGACGAGAGCTGACCTCGCTGTCCACGACCGGCCGCCCGGGAGGCAGGGCCGGGCAGGTGACACGGTCAGAACCCCGCATCCTCCAGGAGCATCGAGCGCAGGCGGAGCTCAGCCTCCTGACGGCTGATCCCGCAGCGCTCCTCCTCGACCAGCAGGTGGCCCGACGACGCCACCGGCGCGATCACGGGAGGCAGCCGACCCGGCGCTACCACGTGCACGGGCACCGACAGGGAGTCCTCGTGCCCGGGGAGAAGGCTGGCCAGGGTCCCCTGGTACTCGCCGCGGAACCGTGGGTGCTCCCACTGCTCGACGAGGTCCAGGTAGTCCTCCCCGCTCACCTTCACCCACGGCGCGAAGACCAGCAGCGCCTCCTCGCCCCGCACCGGCAGCGAGAGGAATCCCCGCAGATAGCAGTCGACCGAGGTGCCGTTGTCGATCAGACACAGCTCCTCCGTGGAGCGAGAGCGCATCAGCTGCTCCCAGGGGTTCATCCGCAGCAGCGCCTCGGGCTGCGGGAAGTCGATCAACGGCCAGGGATCGGCCTCGGTCCCATCGCCGCCGCCGTGCCGCCGACCGCAGCCGGCGCAGTCGTAGTCGAGGTCCGACATCGGGTCGCTCCTTCCCTCCGCGGCACCCTGCCCGGAGATGTCGAACACGGTAGGAATCCCGAACGCACCGGATCCAGGGCCCTCACGGGGTTGTGCACGAAGCGAGCCGGAGGAGGAGCAGTCGGCCTCGTAAGATGAGCCGGTCGAGCTCTCACCCCCGATCCGGAGGACCCGTGGCCGTCCCGCCCCTGACAGCACCTGCCCGCGAGCTGACGGTGTACGAGGCCGCCTCGGCCCGCCGCGAGCACGAGGCACGGGCCGATGCGCTCACCGCAGCGCATCGGGAGCGGAAGCAGCGCGGCCAGAAGCATCCGGTCGAGGACTTCCTGTTCACCTACTACCCCTTCTCCCCCGCAAAGCTGCGTCGCTGGCATCCGGGCTGGCAGGTCGCGTACGACCTCACCGCGGATCTCGGCCGGGACGGCAGGCCCTCGATCCCCGACGTCGACGAGGCCGGGCACCGGTCCTGGTACACCGACTCACCCGGCCCCGGCGGGATGACGCTGCGCCGGGCGGACGTCGCACGCTTCCTGACGGAGCGCGGCGACGCGCTGGACTTCATCGCCCGCCTGCTCTCCGCCTCCTCGCTCGCCCGGCGACGACCCGAGTTCGGATGCTTCGGCCTGCACGAATGGGCGATGGTGCACAGGGTGCCCGACGGTGCGCAGCGCCATGAGGACCTGCCGCTGAGGCTCTCCCCGTCGGAGACGGACGCCGTGGTGGAACGGGAGAAGCTGATCTGCTCGCACATCGATGCGTTCCGCTTCTTCACCCCATCGGCCGCACCGCGCAACGCCTCGCAGCCCACACGCATCACTCAGGTCGAGAACGACAACCCGGCGTGCCTGCACGTGGGGATGGATCTGTACAAATGGGCGATGAAGCTCACGCCGCTGGTGCCCTCGAGCCTGGTGCTGGACTGCTTCGAGCATGCCCGCGAGACGCGAGTGCTGGACATGGAGGCGAGCCCGTACGACGTGCGCCCGCTGGGCTACGGCGCGGTGGCGATCGAGACCCCGGCGGGCAAGGCGGAGTACGTGCGGCGCCAGCGCGGGCTGGCCGCGCGCGCCGATGCGCTCAGGCAGCGGCTGCGGGACTCCCTCGCTGCGCTGCCGTGCTGAGACGGCCGGTTCTGCCGCGTCGGACCTGCCTGGCAGACTGGGAGCATGCCGACCCTGATGCCGTTCCTGCCCGAGAGCTCCGCCGACACCGGACAGGACTCGATCGTCGACGGGTTCATCGAGGCTCAGGAGACCGTGGGCCGCACCCTCTACCCGCATCAGGAGGAGGCACTGCTGGCGATCGCCGCCGGTGACCATGTCATCGCCGCGACCCCTACCGGCTCCGGCAAGACCACCATCGCCTACGCCGCGATCTTCGCCGCGATGGCCCGCGGCCAGCGCTCCTACTACACCGCTCCGATCAAGGCGCTGGTGAGCGAGAAGTTCTTCGATCTGGTCGCGCAGTTCGGGGCGGACAACGTGGGCATGATGACCGGCGACTCGGACGTGAACCATGACGCTCCGATCATCGTGTGCACCGCGGAGATCTTCGCGAACCATGCACTGCGCGACGGGCCCGGCAGCGATGTCGGACTGGCGGTGATGGACGAATTCCACTACTACGGCGACCCGCAGCGCGGCTGGGCCTGGCAGGTGCCGCTGGTGGAGCTGCCGCACTGCCAGTTCGTGCTGATGAGCGCTACCCTCGGGGACGTCACCCGCTTCGTCGACGACCTCACCGAGCGCACGGACCGCGACGCCACCGTCATCGATGACGCACCGCGCCCGGTGCCGCTGGACTTCCGCTGGTCGCTCACCCCGCTGCCGGAGACCATCGAGACGATCCTCCAGGACCGCGATGCGCCCGTCTACATCGTCCACTTCACGCAGAAGGACGCGCTCGAGCAGGCGCAGGCGCTGCAGGGACAGAAGATCCTCACGCCCGAGGAGAAGGAGCAGATCCGCGAGATCATCGGCGACTTCCGCTTCTCCAAGGGCTTCGGGCAGATCCTCTCCCGTCTGGTGCGTGAGGGGATCGGTGTCCACCACGCCGGGATGCTCCCCAAATATCGACGCCTGGTGGAGAAGCTCGCCCAGTCCGGACTGCTGAAGATCATCTGCGGCACCGACACCCTCGGGGTGGGCATCAACGTGCCGATCCGCACCGTGCTGCTGACCGGCCTGGCGAAGTTCGACGGCAAGCGGATGCGCCTGCTGAACGCCCGTGAGTTCCATCAGATCGCCGGTCGGGCCGGCCGCGCGGGCTACGACACCATCGGACACGTCGTGGTGCAGGCGCCGACCTGGACGATCGAGTTCGAGAAGGAGCGGGCCAAGCAGCGGGCGCGCGAGGAGACGGGCAAGGCCCCGCACAGCGCCAAGAAGCGCAAGAAGGAGCCCAAGCCCCGCATCCCCGAGGGCGCGATCAACTGGTCGGAGTCGAACCTGACGAAGCTGGTCGAGAACGCCCCGGAGCCGCTGCGACCGCACATGAAGATCACCGCCGGCATGGTGCTGGCCCTGATCTCCCGCCCCGGTGACGCGATCGCCTCGGGCCGCCACCTGATCATGACCAGCCACCAGACGGCAGCGCAGAAGCTGAAGCTGGTCAAGGACGCGGTCGAGATCTTCCGAGGGCTCAAGGACTCGGAGATCATCGAGGTGCTCGATGCTCCCGACCACCTGGGCCGGCGCTTCGCCCTGGTCGAGGATCTGCAGCTCGACTTCACCATGAACCAGCCGCTGGCACCCTTCGCGATCGCGATGATCGATTCCCTCGACGAGGAGTCCGAGTCCCTCACGCTCGACACCGTCTCGATCATCGAGGCCGTCCTGGAGGACCCGCGCCAGATCCTGCTCGCCCAGCAGAACTCCGCCAAGGGCGAGCTGCTGGCCGAGCTCAAGGCCGACGGCGTCGAGTACACCGAGCGGATGGCCCTGCTGGATGAGGTCACCTGGCCCAAGCCCCTGCAGGAGGATCTCGAGGCCGCTCTCGAGATCTACGCCCGCTCCCGGCCCTGGGTGCGCACCGACGACCTCTCCCCCAAGTCCGTGGTCCGTGAGATCTACGAGACCGGGCAGACCTTCAGCGAGTTCGTGCAGCGATACGGGCTGCAGCGTTCGGAGGGCATCGTGCTGCGGTACCTCTCGGACGCCTACCAGGCGATGCGCCGCACCATCCCGCAGGACCTGCGCACCGAGGACCTCGAAGACCTCATCGAATGGCTCGGCGTGCTGGTGCGCGGCATCGACTCCTCGCTGCTGGACGAGTGGGAGGCTCTGACCCATCCGGAGGACGCCGATCCCGACGGCGCCTCGGAGATCCGCCCCACCACTCCGCGGGGCCTCTCCGCGCAGACGAAGGTGCTGCGCACCATGGTGCGTGCCGCGATGTGGCAGCGGATCGAGCACTTCGCCTTCGAGCGGGAGCAGAGACTGGCGGAGCTCGACAGCGACTCGGGCTGGGACCGGCCGCGCTGGGCGGCTGCGATGGACGAGTACTACGACACCTACGACGACGTGGGCATCGACGGCCCGGCCCGTTCGCCGCAGCTGCTGCAGATCACCGAGGAGTCGAAGATCTGGCGGATCCGGCAGGTGATCGCGGACCCTGAGCGCAACCATGACTGGGCGATCGAGGCGGAGCTCGACCTCGAGGCCACCGACGAGGCGGGCGAGCCCGTGCTCGCGATCACCCACGTCGGCGATCCCTCCTCCCGCCCCTGAGGAGACCCTCCTCAGCGTGGTGCGGGAGAGGTCACCACGGGTTGACCTCGACCCAGGGGTTCACCTCGACCCAGGGATTGACCTCCACCCATGGGTTGACCTCGACGTGCGGGGCGGGCGCCTTCCACGGGTTGACCTCCACCGCAGAGGCCGCGCCGACGCCGGCGAAGCCGAGGGAGAGCCCAAGGGCGGCACCGCCCGCGAGCCGGGCGACCCGGGCCATCCGACGGCGCGATCGGGGCATCTGGCGAGCCCGCTCCATGTCAGATCTCATCATTCTGGTCCTCTCGAAGGAAGATGGGCGGCTCGGGGGGAAGCCCGCTATGTCCAGAACACCCGGAGTGATCACGATCACAAGATGCTGCCCCGCCGACACGCACGCAGGTGCCGGCCCCTGCTGCGGGGACCGGCACCTGCGGTGGACTTGCCGAGAGGGAGCGGTCAGGCCGCTGCGGCCTCCTCGTAGACGTCCTGGGCGATGTCACCCAGGTACGGGCCGTACATGACGCCGGGCTGAGCGGTGTAGCCGAAGCTGTTCACGGAGACCTGCATGCCACCCGCTCCGTCACCGACGAACCAGGGACCACCGGAGGAACCGCCGGTCATCTCGCAGTCGATCGCCTGGTCATCGGTGCCGCCGAGGGTGTCATCGGACCCTTCGTCCTGGCACTGCTCGAGGGCCTCCCCGTCGAAAGGCGCGGCCGCCGGATAGCCGTAAGAGGTGTAGAGCTCACCGCGCTGGGTGTTGAACTCGATGCCGGAGGCACCCACGACATCCGCGAGTGAGCCGCTGCCGGAATCGGGCTGGACGACCGCGAAGGCGATGTCGTAGTTCATGTCCTCCTGGCCGACCCACTGCTGGGGAGCGTAGAGCTCGGTCGCGCTCCACAGTCCGTGCGGGGTGTCGCCGTTGTCGTACCCGGGTGCGAAGACCCAGTTGCTGGCCCACGTGCCCGCCTCGCTGGTGCAGTGCCCGGCGGTGGAGACGGTGGAGCCGTTGTCCGAGGCGACGGAGTTGCCCGAGCAGACGTAGTCGTTGCCGTCCACGGTGAAGAAGACCTTGCCGATGTGGTCGGTGCCGACTGCAGCGCTGCTCGCGTCATCGCGCGAGCCCTGCTCGTCGGTCGCCGTCTCGCCATCGCCCTGCCCGCCGGCGGCGATGCCGGGCGCGGAGTCGATGCTGGGGACCTGGACGGTCTCGGAGGACTCGACCTGGCCGTCGGGGGCTTCGCTGCCCTCGATGAGCTCGTCGGCCGGGGTGGCCGCCTCCATCCGCTCGGCGGTCCAGTATTCTGCCGCGTCCTCCTGGGCCGACTGGGAGAAGGTCGCGCTCTCGAGCTCGTCGCCGGACGGCTCCGCGGAGGCCAGACCGGCGCCGCCGAATGCGAGGGAGGCCGCGAAGACGATGCCTCCGGCGATGCGCGCGCCACGTCCGAGATGGTGCGCCGGCGGCATGCAATGGTCCTGGGGGTCTGGATCGTGAGTCACCGTGAGGATCCTTCCGGGTGGGGCGGGGGACGGGAGCGGCCGCCTTCGGCCGCGGTCCACACCGTACGGGCGGTGACCCAGATCACGACAGGGGCCGAAAGTACGTCGTGACCGGCCGGTCACACGACGATGGGACGTTCGGAGGACGGTCAGCCGGCACCCCGGTCACGCCCAGGCGAGCGGTCGCGCGGCCGTCCCCACAGGTGCGCGCGGATTCCGGACGGTCGTGGGCCCGCCACGCTCCGGGGAGCGCCGTCGGCCGCGCCGCCGGGAACATTCAGACGAAAGTACCTCCGCCCCGGGCGCGTCGACGCAGCCGAGCGGAGGCACGTGCGGAGCACGGGATCAGACGGGGGCGCGCTCACGGGTGACGGCCTCGACCGCGGTGCAGGCCTCCTCGAGGCTCGCCCCGCGCGCCACGGCCGCGCCCACCAGGAATGCGGAGATCGGGGCCATCGAGCGCTGGACGCCGTCCGCGACGACGCCGGTCATCAGATGCACCCGGTCCACGTCCAGCTCGACGCCGCTCACCTCGAGGTGCTCGGCCACGCGTTCCAGCCAGGGCCGCAGGACCGTCTCCCACTCCTCCTGCAGGGTCACCGGGGGTCTCGAGGCCATCAGAACTTCACCTTCTCCCAGCCGCGGCGCTCGGCCTCCTTGCGGGGGTCCTTGCTGCGATAGACGATGTACGGCCGGGTCAGATAGCCCAGCGGCGCCGCGAAGACGTGCACCAGGCGGGTGAAGGGCCAGATGCCGAACAGCGCGATCGCGCTGAGCACGTGGAGCTGGAAGAAGATCGGGGCCTGCGACATCAGCGAGGGGTCCGGCTGGAAGGTCCAGAAGTTGCGGAACCAGATCGAGACGCCGTCGCGGTAGTCGTAGGCGCCGAACGTCGTGTGCACGACCGTCGCCAGCACACCGCACACGATGGTCATGGCCAGCAGCAGGTACATCAGCTTGTCGCCCGCGGTGGTGGAGCCGAACACGCGCCGGTTGGTGCGGCGGCGGTAGAGGAGGATGAGCAGCCCTCCCACGCAGGCCACCGCGGCGGCGAGACCGATCGTGACGGCCATCAGGTGGTAGACGTGGTCGCTGATGCCCAGGAAGCGGGTCCAGGACTTCGGGATGCCCAGTCCCACGACGTGGCCGAAGAAGATCCCGATGATCCCGTAGTGGAACATCGGCGAACCGATCGAGAGCAGCTTGGACTCGTAGATCTGGCTCGAGCGGGTGGTCCAGCCGAAGCGATCGGCCCGGAACCGCCACACGTGCCCGAGGACGAACACGGCGAGCACCATGTAGGGGAACACCACCCACAGCATCAGCTGGAGCGTGGTCACGTCATTCATGAGGGTCGTCCTCTCAACAGGTCCACCGGGACAGGTCCGGGCGCCGCGGCATCCGAGCCGCAGCCGCTCGAGGCGAAGGTCTGCCCTGCCAGATCGCCGGCGGCGCCGTCGAGCCCGTAGCCGTCCATGCCCACGGTCTCCTCCTCGGGGCCCTCTTCGGCGAGCCGCAGCACTGCCTCGCGGTCATCGGCGTCCAGAGGGGGCAGGGTCGAGCACAGGGCCACCAGAGCCCCGTGCCAGGGAGAGGAGATGTCCGCCAGATGGAGGCGCAGCAGCTCCACACCGGGGCGGTTCGAGCGCAGGATCTTCGCTCCTCGCTCGGCGTCATGGGCGGCCGCGAACTCGAGCACCACGGGAAGATGGTCCGGCAGCTCCTCGGTGCCGACCTCGAGACCCGCGGTGCGGAAGTCCTGCTTGATGCGCAGCAGCGCCATCCCGCGCCGCCGGGTGTCGCCGTGGCTGAAGTAGGTCAGGTGCAGGCAGCCTCTGCGGCGCGTGTCGAAGGTGTCGACATACTCCTCCTGCACCGAGACCTCATCGCGCTCGACCAGGGAGTCGACCGTCCGCAGCAGGGCCGAGCGGGCAGGTTCGGGCAGCCCTCCGGCGAGCTCTCGCACCGCTGCATAGCGCGAGACCGTCTCCCGGTCCGGGTAGGTCAGCAGCCAGGACACCGCGATCCAGGTGATCCGCATCTGCTCGGTGCTCATCCCGGAGGCATGCAGCAGGTCCCGCGGCGAGCGCGGCGCGCTCGGCGGGAACGTCGCGGTGCCCGTCCCTCCCCCGTCGGAGCGCCGGCCGAGCAGGCGTGCCAGGGCGCCCATCAGGCGCTCCCCGCGGCGGGGGCCGGGAACAGGCCCTCAGGCCTTCCGTTCCCGTCCCAGTTCAGCAGGTTGACGCGCACACCGTCGGGACGCTCCACCGCGCCCTCCTGACGCTTGGTCGCGAAGCCCGGGCCGGACATGCCCATCGACTCCTCGGGCAGGGACATGTCCATGCCCGGTCCGCCGGGGGCGTTCAGCGGGCAGTCGGTGCCGGTGGATTCGAGGTCGTGCGCGGACTCGTGGTGGCCCACCGGGATCACGTAGCGGTCCTCGTACTTCGCGATCGCCAGCAGGCGGTACATGTCCTGCATCGTCTCGCCGTCCATGCCGACGGCGTTCGCGATCCCCTCGCGGGGCTCCCTGCCGAGGTTGATGTCGCGCATGTAGGAGCGCATCGCCGCCATCCGGTACAGCACCCTCTCGACCGTGGGGACGTCCCCCGCGGTGAAGAGGTTCGCGAGGTACTCGACCGGGATGCGCAGCGCATCGATCGCTGCGAACAGGTTCTCCGCATCCTCGGCGTCGTAGCCGGTGTCGCGTACGACATCCACCACCGGCGACAGCGGCGGGATGTACCAGACCATCGGCATGGTGCGGTACTCGGGGTGCAGCGGGAGCGCGACCTCGTAGTCCTTGATGAGCTTGTAGGTGGGCGACTTCTGCGCGGCGAGGATCCAGTCGTGATGGATGCCCGCCCTGCGCGCCTCGGCGATCACCTCCGGATCATGGGGGTCCAGGATGATGTCCCGCTGCGCCTCGTACAGGCCCTGCTCGTCCTTCGTGGACGCGGCCTCGGTGACGCGGTCGGCGTCGTAGAGCACCAGGCCGATGTAGCGCAGGCGGCCCACGCAGGTCTCCGCGCAGACCGTCGGCTCGCCCTGCTCGAGGCGGGGATAGCAGAACGTGCACTTCTCGGCCTTGCCGGTCTGGTGGTTGAAGTAGATCTTCTTGTAGGGGCAGCCGGTGATGCACATGCGCCAGCCGCGGCAGCCGTCCTGATCGACCAGGACGATGCCGTCCTCCTCGCGCTTGTAGATCGCGCCGGAGGGGCAGGAGGCCACGCAGGTCGGGTTCAGGCAGTGCTCGCAGATCCGCGGTAGGTAGAACATGAACGTCTGGTCGAACTCGAACTGGACCTTGTCCTCGATGCCCTTGAGCATCGGGTCCTTGTCCTTGTGCAGGTAGGTGCCGCCGAGGTCGTCGTCCCAGTTCCCCGACCACTGGATCTGCACGCGCTCACCGGTGATCAGCGACTTCGGCGGCGCGGTGGGGATGGTCTCCTGCTGCGCGGGGGCGCTCAGCAGGTTGTCGTACTCGTAGGTCCACGGCTCGTAGTAGTCCTCGATGCCGGGGAGCTTGGGGTTGGAGAACAGCTGCATCAGCTTGCTGATGCGGCCTCCGGCCTTGAGCTTCAGGCGTCCGTTCCTGCCGAGCTCCCAGCCACCCTTCCACTTCTCCTGGTCCTCGTAGCCGCGGGGGTACCCCTGGCCGGGCCTGGTCTCGACGTTGTTGAACCAGATGTACTCCGTCCCGGAGCGGTTGGTCCATGCCTGCTTGCAGGTCACCGAG
Source organism: Actinomycetales bacterium (assembly GCA_012799425.1). Classification (GTDB taxonomy): domain Bacteria; phylum Actinomycetota; class Actinomycetes; order Actinomycetales; family Dermabacteraceae; genus Brachybacterium. Next base: position 11,967 of record JAAZLF010000391.1, read on the forward strand.
CAGGTGTGGCAGCCGATGCACTTGTCGAGGTTCATCAC
>JAAZLF010000392.1 GCA_012799425.1 Actinomycetales bacterium
GAGGGGGCGAGAGGTCGAAGCGGTCACCCCCTCAGGCTACTCAGAACGCGGGGATGACCGCGCCGGAGTAGTTCTCCTCGATGAAGGAGCGGACGTCCTCGGAGTGCAGCAGCTCGTCGAGCGCCTTCAGCGCCTCGCTGTCCTTGTCCTCGGTGCGCACCACGAGCATGTTCGCGTAGGGGTTGTCCTCGCCGGATTCGAGCACGAGGGCATCCTCGGCAGGGCTCAGATCGGCCTCGAGGGCGTAGTTGCCGTTGATCACGGCGAGCGCGTAGTCGCCCAGCGTGCGGGGCAGCAGCGCGGGGTCGATCTCCTGCAGGTCGAGGTTCTTGGGGTTCTCGTCGATGTCGTCCGGGGTGGCCTCGGTGGGCTCGATCCCGTCGGCCAGGGTGAGCAGGCCCTCGGAGGCGAGCAGCGCGAGGGCGCGCCCGCGGTTGGTGGGGTCGTTCGGGATGCCGACGGAGGCGCCGTCCTCGACCTCGTCGAGCGAGGTCAGCGACTCCGAGAACACGCCCAGCGGCTCGATGTGGACGCCCTCGTAGGGGGTCAGCTCGTAGCCGTTCTCCGCGATCTCGGTCTCGAGGTAGGGCAGGTGCTGGAAGAAGTTCGCATCCACCTCGCCCTCGCTCAGCAGACGGTTCGGGATCGGGTACTCGGTCTGCTCCTGCAGATCGAGCTCGAGCCCGGCGTCGGCGGCGAGGTTGTCCTTCACGAAGGTGAGGATCTCCATGTGGGGCATCGGAGTGGCGGCGATGCGGATCGTGGTGGTGCCGCCCTCCTCGGTCAGCGGTGCCTCGTCCTCGCCACCGCAGGCGGCGAGGGTGAGGGCGGCCAGGCCGGCGCCGGAGGCGAACAGGGTGCGACGGGAGATGGTGCTCATGAGGGGTTCCTTCTCTGCGAGGGGTTCAGGATGTGCGGGCACGGTGATCGACCGCGCGGGCCAGGCGGGAGCCGAGCAGCTGCACCAGGATCACGATCGCGACCAGCAGGATCACGGTGACGATGATGATCTCGGTCTGGTAGCCGGTGTAGCCGCGGTTGTAGGCGAGCTGGCCCAGGCCGCCGGCGTTCACGGAGCCAGCCATGGCGGTGTAGCCGATCACGGCGATCGTGGTGGTGGTGATCGAGCCGATGATGCCGGGCAGCGCCTCGGGGACCAGCACCTGGCGGATCACCTGCCAGCGGCTCGCGCCCATCATCCGCACCGCCTCGATCTTGCCGGCGGGGATCTCGCGCAGGTTCAGCTCGAACAGCCGCGCAGCGAAGGGCACCGCCGCGATGGTCAGGGCTATCATCGCCGCGTTCGGGCCGGTGGAGCGGCCGGTGATCGCCGAGGTGAGCGGGATGAGCGCGATGATCAGGATGAAGAACGGGAAGGAGCGCAGCACGTTGACCACGAAGCCGGTGACCTGGTTGACGCCCCTCACCAGCGGGGAGGCCGAGCCGTCGGTCTCGAACAGCGCGATGCCCAGCGGCAGCCCGAGCAGCACCGTCAGCCCCATGGTCACGACGGTCATGTAGAGGGTGACCAAGGTGGCTTCCCAGGGACCGCCGTCCCAGCGGGTCAGCAGCGGGTTCGACGCCCATTCCTGCAGGATCTCGATCATGCGAACACCTCCTTCGTGACCACGCCCGCCGACTCGAGCTCGGTGAGGAACGCGGTCAGGCCTTCCCGCGAGATCGGCTGGCCGGAGTGGTTGCGCAGCGCCAGCTGCACGCGGCCCACCTGGCGGCCGCCGATGGTCTCGATGGTGCCGGCGACGAGCGTCGCATCGGCCTCGTAGTTCTCGGCCAGACGGATGAGGTCATCGGTGGTGCGGAACCGTTCGGAGTTGCCGTAATCGCAGTTGACCACGAGGGCGTCGATGCCGGTGGGCGCCGGCGGCAGCGGAATCAGCTCTGCGCTCAGCGGGCCGTGGGGATCCGCGGCGACGTCCAGCAGATCACCGGTCTGGGTGATGCGGCCGTCCTGCAGCAGGGTGACGGTGTCACAGACCTCGCGGACCACGCCCATCTCATGGGTGATGATCACGACGGTGATGCCGAGCCGTTCCCGCAGATCGCTGATCAGGCGCAGGATCTGGTGGGTGGTGGAGCCGTCGAGCGCGCTGGTGGGCTCGTCGCACAGCAGCACCTTCGGTTCGGCGGCGAGGCCGCGCGCGATGCCGACGCGCTGGATCTGGCCACCGGAGAGCTGCGCGGGATGGTTGTGCTCGCGGCCGCTGAGCCCCACCAGCTCGACCAGCTCTGCGACGCGCTCCTCACGCTGCGCGCGGGGGACTCCGGCGATCTCGAGCGGGTGGGCGATGTTCTGGGCGGCGGTGCGGGAGTCCAGCAGGTTCGCGTGCTGGAACACCATGCCGATGTTGCGGCGGGCGGCGCGCAGGGCGCGGCCGTCCAGCGCGGCGATGTCCGTGCCGTCCACCTCGACGCGCCCGGAGGTGGGCTTCTCCAGCCCGGTCAGGCAGCGGATGAGGGTCGACTTGCCGGCGCCGGAGCGGCCCACGATGCCGTGGACGCGGCCCGGTTCGAGGTGGAGGTCGATCCCGTCGAGCGCGACGACCGGGTCTCCGCCGCCGGGCGCGGGGAAGACCTTCGTGAGGCTGTCGAGAGTGATCACCCATGCAGTCAAGCACCCTCGCTCACCTCTCCGAAGCATCGCGTCATACTGCGAAACAAACCTCACAGGCCTGCAGGTCCGTGTGTGGACGAGGTCACTACGGCATCACGCCCTGACATCTGTCACCGGTGGGCCGTGAGCGATGCACCCGGGCTCGTGATCCCGCGCCCTACTGCGGGCGGCGGCCTGCCGGAAGAGTGGAGCCATCATCACCACGGAAGGACATCGCATGTTCCAGGACCTCCTCATCCAGCTCCACGCCCTCGTCTCCGGTCTCGAACCCTGGCAGCAGCTGCTGGCGCTCGTCCCCGTCGGCGCGATCCCCTTCATCGAGTCCTACCTCGGCAGCTTCCTCGGCACCACGCTCGGCATCCATCCGGCGCTCGCGATCCCCGCCGCGGTGCTCGGGAACCTGCTGGCCACGTTCGTGGTCATCGCACTGGCCGGCCGGGCACGGGATGCCGTGACCGCGGGCCGCTCCATCCCACGCGAGAAGGACGAGCGCCCCTCGCGCTTCCGCGCGAAGGTCGCCTCCGCGCTCTCGAAGTACGGCGTGCCCGGTGTGTGCCTGCTGGGCCCGCTGATCGTCGCCTCGCAGATCACCGGCCCCACGCTCGTCGCCCTCGGCGCCGCCCGCAGCCGGGTCTACGTGTGGATGAGCGTCTCGATCGTGGCCTGGGGCGCGCTCTTCGGCGTCTTCGGCAGTCTGTTCCTGGCTGCGATCGTCTGAGCCGCTAGGCTTCCGACGACCATCCCGAGAGGATCATCGTGACCCCCACCATCGGCCGCCAGTGGAGCGTGTTCTACGCCTACACGGCATGGACTCTCGTCGGTGTGGTGGCGCTGCTCCCGCTGGGCATCGCGCTGTTCCTGGACCTGCGGATCCCGGCGGCCGTCGCCCACGCCCCGCTCACCACCGCCGTGCTGTGCGCACAGATCGCGCTCGGTGCCTGGTCCGCATGGCGGGCCATGACGGCGTGGGCCGCAGCCGCACCCGCTTCCGAGCGGGACCGCTGGGGCATGCGCGCGGTCGGGTCGCTCCCCTCCGACCTGTCGCTCGCGGCCGCGGCAGCACCCTCCGTGCTCATCGCGGGCAGCACCCTGCTCGCCGGCACCGATCCACGGCTGCTGGTCATCTCGCTGTCCCTGCTGGTCGCGACCGCCACGGTCCGGTGGCGGTGGGAGATCGGGCTGGGGATCACCGTGGCGTTCACGGGCGCAGTGACGCTGCTGCTGGGCGGCCTCCCGGCGGTGATCCCCAGCGGGAGTCTGGTCGTCGCGGCGGTGCTCACCGCCCGGCTGTCCCTATGGCTGGCCGCGATGGTGCGCGAGCTCGACGACGCCCGCGAGGCGCAGGCCCAGCTCGCCGTCGCCGAGGAGCGGCTGCGCTTCGCCCGCGACCTGCACGACGTCACCGGGCGGGATCTGTCCGTGATCGCGGTGAAGTCCGAACTGGTGGCCCAGCTGGCCGAGCGCGACGATCCCCGCGCCGTCGAGCACAGCCGCGAGGTCGCCCAGATCGCCCGCACCTCCCTCGCCGAGATCCGCGCCCTGGTGCGCGGCTACCGCGAGGCGGATCTGGCCACCGAGCTGCAGGGCACCGCCTCGCTGCTGCGCTCGGCTCGGGCGGAGGTGAGCGTGCACGGCGACGCCGACGACGTCCCGGCCCTGCACCGCGGCACCGCCGCCTGGGTGCTGCGGGAGGGCGGCACCAACATCCTGCGCCACGCCGATCCCTCGACCGTCACGATCACGCTCGGGGCCGACGGGGTCAGGCTCATCAACGACGGCGCCCCCGGCGACGACACCGTGGCCGAGGGCAACGGGCTGACCGGGATGCGTGAGCGCCTCGGCGCCGCCTCCTCGCTCAGCGCGCACCGCCGGGACGGCACCTTCACCCTCGATGTCCGCTTCGATGCCCAGGAAGAGAGTCGATGACCGCCTCCGATCCCCACGCCGCACTGCGCGTGATCCTCGTCGACGACGAGAATCTGATCCGCTCCGCGCTCGCCACGATGCTCTCGCTCGAGTCGGGTCTCGAGGTGCGTGGGGAGGCGGCGACGGTCGCGGACGGCGCACGCCTGGCCGAGGCCGAGCAGCCCGATGTCGCGGTGCTCGACCTGCAGCTGCCCGACGGCGACGGCCTCGAGCTCGCCGCACGGATCGCGGAGCTCTCCCCCGCCACCCGCTGCCTGGTCCTCACCTCGCATGCCCGCCCCGGCTACCTCAAGCGGGCGCTCGCGCAGGGCGTGCTGGGCTTCCTGCCCAAGACGACCTCCGCCGATCAGCTGGCCCGCGCGGTGCGCTCGGTGGCCGCCGGGCGGCGCGTGATCGACCCGGAGCTCGCCGCGGAGACGATCTCCTCCGGCGACTCCCCGCTCACGCCGCGCGAGGCCGATGTGCTCGAATTCGCCGCCGACGGTGCCCCCATCGAGCAGATCGCGCGCCGCGCCCACCTGGCCGAGGGCACGGTGCGCAATTACCTCTCCAGCGCACAGGCGAAGCTGCAGGCAGCGAACCGGCACGAAGCCGTCGCCCTCGCGCGCCGCCAGGGCTGGATCTGAGGCTCACCCACCCGCCCCGCCCCGGAGAACGGCCGGCCCGCCCCGGGGAGCGGACGCCCCGCCCCGGGGAGCGGCCGAGCGTTGCGCAGTTGGCGTTCTGGGCATCCAGAGCACCAACTACGCAACGGTCGACGGCAATAGCGCCAACTACGCAACGGTCGACGGCGTCGAGGTCAGGCGCCCGCGCTGTCCGCGAAGCTCGCGTCCACGATCCCGGCCACGTCGAGCGGCTCGGAGTAGGTGATCTGCTCGGCCGCGATCTACGCCTCCTGCATCGCCTCGAGCTGATCGGGCTGCGGGGCGAGGTCGGGCAGGTAGGTGTACATCGGCGAGGCCTTGAGCACGTCGATCTCCTGGCCGAGGGTGTCGGCGAGGATCTGGTAGACCTCATCGGTCTGGACGCCGTCCTCGGCGAGCTCCTGGGCGCCGCGGGTCAGCGCGGTGAAGAAGGGCTGAGCGAGCTCCGCGCCCAGGAACTTCTCGGAGAAGATCACGCCGGTGCCGGTGGTGCCCTCCACGGGGACGGCGATCGGGGTGGCGACGCCGGCCTCCTCCATCGCTGTGGAGAAGGGCGCTGAGGGGGTTGCCGCGTCGATCGAGCCGTTGGTGATCGCGGGCTCCTGATCGGGGGTGGCGAGGTTCGAGATCTCGACGTCGGCGAGGGTCAGCCCGCCCTCCTCGAGCATCGCCGCGAGCAGGTAGCCGCCGGTCGCGCCGGGGCCGCCGGCCACGCCGATGGTGCGGCCCTCAAGGTCCGCGACGGAGGTGATCGTGCCGTCGTCGATCAGCTCCTGACGCACTTCGAGCGCCGTCGGCGAGTTCTCGGGGTCGCCCGGGGAGATCCCCATCGAGCCGACGACCTTGAAGGCGAGGCCCTGGTCGAGGGCGTTGAACATGCCGGCGCTGAAGCCGGCGACCATCACGTCGAGCTGGTCGTTGGAGAGCATCGGGATGCCGTCCTGCCCGGACTTCAGCGGGGTGAGCTCGATCGTGATGCCCTCCTCCTCGAAGTAGCCCATAGAGTCCGCGACGTACAGCGGGGAGAACAGCGCGGAGGGCAGGTGGCCCACGCGCACGGTGCCGGAGGCGGCCCCGTCGCCGGAGTCCGGGTCCTCACCGGTCACGGCGGAGCCGCACGCGGTCAGGGCGCCTCCCACCGCGGTCGCGGAGGCGAGGGAGAGAAGGGTGCGACGACGCATGACGTGCTCCTATGCAGGGGTCTTCGGGTGATCCAGGAATCTTCGGGTGGGGCAGGGAGCTTCTGGTGGGTGTGTGGTCAACGCTCCCGGCGCCAGGGCAGCAGCAGCTTCTCCGAGCGGCTCAGGACGGTCGTGACGATCGCGCCGATGACACCGATCACGACCAGGCCCACGTAGAGCTTCTCGGGGATGAACAGCTGCCAGGAGTTCCAGATCAGATAGCCCAGGCCCGTGGTGGTCGCGCCGGTGAACTCGACGGCGGTCACCACCACCACGGCGGTGCCGGTGGCGGTCTTCAGGCCGGAGAACACGAAGGGCATCGCCCCGGGCAGCACCACGAAGCGGAAGCGGTCGAAGCCCTTGGCGCCGTAGGCGGAGCCGGCCTCGAGCAGCTTGCGGTCGATCGCCCACACGCCGGAGACGGTGTTGATCTGCATGATGAAGAAGGTGGTGATGAAGACCGCGATGACCTTCGGCAGCTCGGTGGGGCCGAAGATCATCAGCAGGATCGGGAAGATCGCGATCTTCGGCAGCGGGTACAGCGCCGAGAACAGCGGTCCGAGCGCCGCGTTCAGCGCGCGGGAGGAGCCCATCAGCAGACCCACGACGATGCCGATGAGCGCGCCGAGGCCTCCGCCGACGAACAGGCGCATCAGGGTGGGGGCGGTGTGCATCCACAGCTCGCCGTCGAGGACCATCTCGTAGCCGGCGGTGACGATCTGGGTGGGCGGCGGGAAGAAGCGCGGGTCGATGATCTGGTAGCGGGCGCTGAGCTCCCACAGCACCAGCAGCAGGATCGGGGTGGTGATCGACAGGACCAGGTCGCGCGTGGCGAGCGAGCGCTCCTTCGCGCGCTGCTGCCGGGCGGCGACGAGGGTGCGCTGCTCGCGGTCGTCCCGTCGGCGCTGGGTGGTGGTGCTCATGCGGTCTCCTCGGCGGTGCGGGCGTCCTCGCGCAAGAGGTTCCAGATGCGGGAGCGCAGCTCGCTGAACTCGGGGGTGCGCTCGATGTCGAAGGAGCGCGGGCGCGCGAAGGGGACGGTGATGTCCTCGCGCAGGGTGCCGGGGCGGCCGGACATCACGATCACGCGGTCGGAGAGGAGGAGCGCCTCGTCGATGTCGTGGGTGACCATCAGCACGGTCTTGCGCTCCTGCTCCCACAGGGCGATGAGCTCCTCCTGCATGAGCATGCGGGTCTGGGCGTCGAGCGCGCCGAGCGGCTCGTCCATCAGCAGCAGCGGGGAGCCGGTGGCGAAGGCGCGGGCGATCGCGACGCGCTGGCGCATGCCGCCGGAGAGCTGGTGGGGGTAGGCGTCGGCGAAGTCGCCCAGCCGCACCCGGTCGATCCAGTCGCGCGCGGTGCGCGTGCGCTCGGCCCTGCCGATGCCGCTCATCCGCAGTCCGAAGGCGATGTTGTCCAGCACGGTCATCCAGGGGAACACGCCGTGCTCCTGGAACACGAAGGCGGCGGGGATCCGCTGGCCCTCGTCGGGCATGGTCACGGTGCCCACGGTGCGCTCCTCGAGGCCGCCGAGGATCCGCAGGAAGGTGGACTTGCCGCAGCCGGAGGGGCCGACGATGCAGGTGAAGGATCCCGGTTCGAGGGTCAGCGAGAAGTTCTCGAGGGCCCACACCGGGTCGCGCCCGGAGAAGAAGACCTTCGAGACGTCCTCGGCGGCGACGGCCGACTGCACGCCTGCTTTGCTCATCGCACCACTGTATCGAGAGCGTTCGAATGGCGAGACACGGCGCCCGCCTTTCGGACAGCCGTCCGGGCTCAGGTCCGGCGGGCCCGACGGGCGCGGAAGAAATCTCGCAGCAGGTCCCCGCACTCCTGCTCGCGCACGCCTGTGGCGAGCTCGACGCGGTGGTTGAGGCGGGGCTCGCGCACCAGGTCGTAGAGGGAGCCCGCGGCGCCTGCCTTCGGGTCCATGGCGCCGACGACGACCCGGTGTGTGCGGGCCAGCACGATCGCGCCCGCGCACATGGTGCACGGCTCGAGGGTCACCACGAGGGTGCAGCCGGTGAGGTTCCAGCGTCCGGTCACCGCTGCGGCGCGGCGCAGGGCGAGGATCTCGGCGTGGGCGGTGGGGTCCTCGTCGGCCTCACGCCGATTCCCGGCGGTGGCGAGCACGGTGCCGTCGGGGCCGACGACGACCGCACCGATCGGGACGTCGGCCGGCTCCCGGCCGGCGGCGGCCCGTGCCTCGTCGATCGCCAGTCCCATCAGCTCGTCATCGGTCATGGACCCATTCTCGCCTGCCGTGCAGAAGAGCCGCGCCCCGGACGGCTCCCGAAGAGGGAGCGCCCGGGGCGCGGCCCGTGCTGGTGGGACTCAGCCCTCCGTGCCGGATCGGCTGCGGCGGGCGTAGGCCGTGGCGGCCGCGCCGGCCCCGATCAGGCCGACGGCCGCCGCGGCGGCGAGCGCCGCCTCGGTGCCGGTGACGGGCAGGCTGCCGCTGGTGCCGCTCCCCTCCGCCC
>JAAZLF010000393.1 GCA_012799425.1 Actinomycetales bacterium
GGCGGCGGCGACGTCCTGTGTGTTCTGGTCGCGGGTGGGGTTGCCCCACCAGGCGACGCGGAGGGAGGCGCTGCCGCCCTCCCCGCCGCCACCGCCGGAGGCGTTGGGGCCGCAGGCGGCGAGGCCTGCCAGGCCGGGGACGGCAACACCAAGGGCAAGGGCTGTGCGTCGGGTGAGCATCGGTTCTCCTGTCATCGTCGCCTGCCGCGGCGGCCGGCGGGTCCCGGGTGACCACCGTGGTCCTCCGAGAGGGTCATGCCTGGGCGGGAACTCCGTCGTCCTGCCCGGTGCGCTGCCGGGCGGCCTGTGGGCCGCCCTGCGCCGCGTCAGGGTGAAAGGTGCATTCCCTGCGGACCGTCCGGGAGGGTGCCCCGGAGCGTGGACTTAGGAAAGCGCTTCACGAGAGGGTTTGTCAACCCGCGGCCATCACGCTCGGGTCACGATGCCGGGACGGTGCCCGATGACCCGCACGTTTCCGCCTGCTGGACCTCGAGGGCTCGGCGACCAGCGCCGTCGCCGCCCTTGCGCCACGACCGGCCCTGCAGTTAGTGTGCCACCACAACTAACTCTGAAACGACTCAGCAAGGGCTCTCCGCGAGCCCACCGGTCGGGAGCGCCGCACCCCGGGCATCGCCGCCCCGCACCCGCCCGCCCCACGGCAACGCCGCACCCACGTCCCCGCTGCGGGACACCCCGGCTCCCCGACCCGAAGGATCGACGATGATCTCGCGCCGCCGCACCCTGTCCCTGCTCGCCGCCGCCAGCTCTCTGCCGGCGCTGTCCGCACTGTCCGCCTGCGGCCCCAACACCGCCGGCGGCGGATCCGGCGAGGGCGGTGGAGAGCTGCGCATCTACTGGTGGGGCGGCGATCTGCGCAACGGCATGACGCGCGAGGCTCTCGACCTCTTCGCCGCTGAGCACGCGGAGCTCCCCGTCTCCCCCGAGTACAGCGAGTGGACCGGCTACTGGGACAAGCTCGCCACCCAGTTCGCCGGCGGCGACGCCCCGGACGTGATGCAGATGGACGAGGCATACATCGACTCCTACGGCACCCGCTCCTCGCTGCTGGACCTCGAGACCGTCTCCGACGTGCTCGACCTCAGCGCGATGGACGACGCCGTGCTGGACACCGGCCGCCTGGCCGACGGCACCCTGGTGGGCGCCCCGCTGGGCGTCGGGATCTTCTCCGTCGGCGTGAACCCGACCCTCCTCGAGCAGGCCGGGCTCGAGATGCCGGACGACACCACCTGGACCTGGGAGGAGTTCGCCGAGCTGTGCACCGCGATCAGCGACTGGGCCGCGGACGCCGGAGAGGACGTCGTGGGCTTCGACTTCTTCGGCACCGCCGCCGCGGAGCTCGGCGCCTGGGCGCGGCAGAGCGGCGAGCAGCTGTTCCCGCGCGAGGACGAGACGCTCATCAGCAAGGACACGATCGTCGCCTACCTCGAGTACGCCCTGGCGCTGGTCGAGTCCGGTGCGACGGTGAGCCCCTCGGAGCAGATCGAGGACTTCGCCGCCGGGGTGGAGCAGGGCCGGTTCGGCAACAACCGCGCCGCCTTCCACCTCCAGTTCCACACCCAGGTGCAGACCTTCCAGGCGGCCTCCGGCTCGCCGATGCAGCTGCTGAGGCTGCCCGCCCGCACCAGCGGGGACGCCCAGATGGTCAACAAGGCCTCGATGTACTGGTCGATCGCCGCCAACGCGGCAGACCCTCAGGCCGCCGGGACGCTGGTCGACTTCCTGCTGCGCGACCCCGAGGCCGCGAAGGTGCTGCGGCTCGAGCGCGGCGTGACCGCCTTCCCCGAGCTGCAGGACGAGGTCGAGACCGTGCTCGACGAGAACGAGATGGTCATGCTCGACTTCGCCCGCCAGATGCAGGCCGAGGTGGTGCACCCGCCGCTGGTCACCCCCGCCTCCGGCGTCGGCTTCGGCGATGAGCTCTCCCGCCTCGGCGAGGAGTCCCTGTTCGGCACCCGCCCTCCCTCGGAGGTGGCCGACGAGCTGCTCACCCTCCTCGAGGGCATGCAGCCCGAGCAGTGACGCCGCGACCCGCTTCCACCCCCGCCCCCTGACGCCCTGGAGCGCCCCATGTCCCTGTCCCCGTCCCGCCGCACCGCCCTGACCGCCCTGCCGTGGGCCGCCCTGGCCGGCACCACCCTCGCCGCCTGCGGCCCGAACGCCACCGGCGGGGACGGGGACGGCTCCGCGCTCCGCTTCTCCTGGTGGGGGAACCCCGAACGGGCCGCGACCACCCAGGAGGTGATCGACCTGTTCCTGGCCGCCCATCCCGAGGTGACGGTGAGCGCGGAGCCCGGTGACATCTCCGGCTACTTCGACAAGCTCGCCACCGCGGTCGCCGCGGGCGACGAGCCCGACGTCATGGCCATGGGCGGGGCCTACCCCGCCGAGTACGCGGCCCGCTCCGTGCTGCTGGACCTGGGCACCGTCGAGGACTCGCTGGACCTGTCGGTGATGGACGAGAACGCCCGCACCAACGGACAGGTCGACGGCACGCAGATCGCGGTGACCACCGGGATCAACGCCCCCGGCATGATCGTGAACCCCGCAGTGCTGGCCGGGGCCGGGGTGGAGATGCCCGATCCGGAGACCTGGACGTGGGACGACTTCGCCGAGGTCGCCACCGCGGTCAGCGAGGCAGGTGAGGACGGCGTGCGCGGCTCCGGTTCGGTGTTCACGCACGATTCGATCGACCTCTGGGCGCGCCAGCACGGCCAGATCCTCTACACCGAGGACGGCGGGATCGGCGTGGACGTGGACACGGTCCGCGCGTTCTTCGAGTACTCGAAGCGGCTCGTGGACAGCGGTGCCTCCCCCGGGGCGGAGGAGCTGGTGGAGCTGACGGACGTGGGCCCCGAGCAGACCCTCATGGGCCAGGGCCGGGCCGCGTTCATGCTCACCTGGTCGAGCTCGCTGACGGCGCTGTCGGAGGCCGCGGGCACCGATCTCGAGATCGTGAAGATCCCCGGGGAGTCCGTCGATCCCGGGGCGTGGCTGCAGTCCTCGCAGTTCTACACCGTCTCCGCCCGCACCTCGGCGCCCGAGGCGGCGGCGGCGCTGGTGAACTTCCTGATCACCGATCCTGACGCAGGGCGTCTGATCCTCACCGACCGGGGCGTGCCAGCGGTGGAGTCGGTGCGCCAGGCGATCCTGCCCGAGCTGTCACAGACCGCGCGGCGGGAGGTCGAGTACATCTCGGCGCTCGGCGAGATGGAGCTCAAGCCCACCTGGATCGGACCGGCCGGCTCGACCGCCGTCGCGGAGATCACCCCGCGCCACCAGAACACCGTGCTGTTCGGCAGCGCCACCGCGCAGGAGGCCGCCGAGGCCTGGCACGCCGAGGCCGTCGCGGCCATCGCCGGATGACGGGCCCCGGCGCGATCGACCGCCGCGCACTGATCTCCCGGCACGATCCCCGCCTCACCGCGGCGGACGATGCCGTGCTCTCCGTCGGCAACGGCAGCTTCGCCGTCGGCGTGGACCGCACCGGCACGCAGACCTTCGCCGGACCCGGTGACGACGAGACCCGGATCGGAGTGCTGGCCGAATGGGGCTGGCACACCATGCCGACCGCGCCGCCCCAGCCGTGGGAGTCGATGCTGCGCCCCTACGACTCGCCGCACGGGCAGGCGCTGTACATGGACCTGCCCGGGGGCACGGAGGCCCCGGGGCCCGGACCGGCGTGGTTCCGGGAGAACCCCCACAAGGTGTCCCTGCTGCGCTTCGCGCTGGTGGATGCGTCGACCGGGCGGTCCCCGGCGCCCGAGGAGATCGACCGGGCCGAGCAGCACCTGGAGCTGTTCAGCGGGACGATCCGCTCCCGCTTCCGGTACCGGGGCCGGGACTGCGAGGTGGTCACCGTCGCCGACCCCGAGCATGCCGCGATCGCGGTGCGCCTCGAGGCGCCGGGGCTCGAGCTGGAGCTCGACTTCCCCTACGGCAGCACCGACTGGGACCGGGCGGCGTGCTGGGAGCGGCCGGAGGCGCACACCACGCACATCGAACGCACGAGGATCCGGCGCCGGATGGACGACCTCGCCTACGACGTGCACCTCCACGGCGCCGCCGCGGAGCCGGTCGGCGCCCACCGCGCGCGCATGCACCCGAACGGGGCCCTCGATGTGGTGCTCGATGTGGTCCTCGAGCTCGTGCCGCGGCAGGTCCCGGCGCTGTCGCTGCCCTCCGGCGCCTCCTGCGCCGAGCCCGTGGAAAGGGGCCTGTCCGGTCCGTCGGTGCGTGAGCGCTCCGCAGCGTTCTGGACCGAGCACTGGCAGAGCACCGGGGTGCTCGACCTCAGCCGCGCCGAGGATCCGCGCGCCCACGAGCTCGAGCGCCGCGCCGTGCTCTCCCGCTACCTGCAGCGCGTCCATGCCGCAGGCGTCCTCCCGCCCGCGGAGACCGGCCTGCTCGCGAACTCCTGGCGCGGCAGGTTCCACCTCGAGATGCACTTGTGGCATGCCGCGCACTTCGCGCTGTGGGGAGATGCCGCCTCCCTGCGCCGCGGCCTCGCCTTCTACACCGCCGCCCTGCCCGTGGCGCGGGAGACCGCCCGGCGCCAGGGCTGCCGGGGCGCGCGCTGGCCCAAGCAGCTCGGGCCGGACCTGCGGGAGGCGCCGAGCGACATCGGCCCCTTCCTGCTGTGGCAGCAGCCCCATCCGATCCATCTGGCCGAGCTGGCCCGTCGCGCCCAGGCGGATCCGCAGCACATCGACCCGGCGTCGGCCGAGATCGTCGAGCAGAGCGCCCTGTTCCTGGTCGACTCCCTGCGCCGGGACGGGGACCGGCTGGGGATCGGACCACCGGTGA
>JAAZLF010000394.1 GCA_012799425.1 Actinomycetales bacterium
CGGGCGAGCGGCCGCCGTTCGCGGTCACGGCCCGGCAGCAGACCGCCGGCCGCGGGCGCCTCGGGCGTCCCTTCGCCAGCCCCGACGGGGCGAGCCTGTCGTTCACGTACGCGCACCGCACCGCCGTTGCCCCGGCGCGGCGGGGCTGGATCCCGCTCGCCGCGGGCCTCGCCGCAGTGACGGCCCTCTCACGTGGGGCGGGGCTCGTCACCGGTGAGCAGATCGGGCTCAAATGGCCCAATGACCTCCATACGCCCGAGGGGCGCAAGCTCGGCGGCATCCTGGTCGAAGGGCGCGGGGCGGATGTCGTGCTGGTCGGCATCGGGATGAACCTGCACGGTCCCGTGGAGCAGCTCGACGGCTCCTGCGTGCCCGGCGCGGCCTGGCTGCGCGGCACGGGGGGACTGCTGCCGGCGCGAGACGGGGATCCCACGGACGAGGCGCTGAGGGAACGGCTGGAGACCGCGCTGGCCACCGCCCTGACGGAGGAGCTGGCCCGCCTCGAGTCCGCTGGGGGAGACGGTGAGCGGGCGGGCACCCGGCACCGGTACGCTATGACGTGCCTCACACTTGGGCGTAGGGTGCGGGTGGAGCCTCTCGGGGAGCAGGGCGCCGCCGAAGGGGGCTCCCGCTCCTGGTCCGGCGTCTCGCGGACGATCGACGGGCACGGCAGGCTGGTCGTCGACCTCGACGGCGGCGGGCAGCAGGCCGTCGACGTCGGCGACGTGAGGCATCTGCGACCTGAGGGGACCGCGGGGGCCACCGCCGACGAGGCGAGGGACATCGAGCAGGAGGAGCACGTCACGTGACCGGAGGCATGGAAGACCTGGAGCGCGCCGCGGGCCAGGAGGGGGTCACACCCTCCCGGGACCGTTCTGCGCCGCAGGAGCCCGTCCCGGTGGAGACCGCGGAGCTGCCGGACCTCTCGGAGTCCGCAGCGGGGCAGGCGTCCCTGGACGAGAGCGAGATCCTCGATCTCAACAAGCGCTTCGCCGCGGTGCGCCGCAGTGTCGGCGCGCTCGAGAAGGTGCTGCTCCAGGGGCCGCGCAAGCATTCCCGGCGCGACCTCGCCGAGCAGCAGGACATCCCCGAGCGCCTCACCTCCGTGTACTGGCGCTCGCTCGGCTTCACCCCGGTGGACGAGGACACCGTGGTGTTCACCGAGGAGGATGCCTACGCCATCGGAGACCTCGCCGCGATCGTCGAGGACGGGGTGATCACCGAGCGCGCCTTCTCGAGCATCTCCCGGGGCCTGGGATTCCACATGGGGCGCCTGGCGATGTGGATCACCGAAGCGCTGGTCGACGAGGCGAAGTACGCCGATGGGCTCGACGACGCCCAGGCCCGCCAGCAGATGCTCGACTCCATCCCCGAGCTGCTGGAGATCTTCGAGTCCCAGGTCATGTTCGCCTTCCGCCGCCAGCTCGCCGCCTACGCGGCACGCGCCGGCAGCGAGGTGCTGCACCGCGACACCGATGAGCTGTTCCCGCTGCAGCGGGCTGTCGGCTTCGCGGATCTGGTCCAGTTCACCCGCCTCGCACAGGATCTGCCCGGTGCGGAGCTCGCTGACATGGTCGGCCGCTTCGAGTCCGTGAGCAGGGACATCATCTCCGTGGGCGGGGGTCGCGTGGTCAAGACCGTCGGGGACGAGATCATGTTCCTGGCCGACACGCCGGAGGACGGCGCGCAGATCGCCGTCAGCCTCGCCGAGATGATCACCGAGTCCCCCGATCTCCCGCCGGTGCGTGTGGGCCTGGCCTGGGGTTCGATGTTCTCCCGCTACGGGGACGTGTTCGGGCCCACCGTCAACCTCGCGGCACGCATGGAATCTGTCGCGCGGCCCGGAGCGGTGCTGGTGGATGAGGACACCGCCGCCGCGATCTCCCAGGCGCTCCCGGGAGGTTTCTGCATGACCGAGGGCGAGGACATCGAACTCCACGGCATCGGGGGCGTGCGCGTCCAGGAGATGCGCCGCGACCGCTCCGCCCGGCTCGACCTCGGCCTGTGAGCCGCCCGACGCCGGCGGCGCACGGGCCCCGAGGCGCAGACGCCGCGGCGCCTGTGATGATGGAGGAGCGCCCGTCCCGCACCGGACCGGGCCGATCCCTGCAGGCATCGTCGTAGGATGGATCACGTGACACGACTGCTACTCGTCGAGGACGACTCGGCCATCGCTGAACCCCTCTCCCGCGCACTGGACCGGGAGGGCTACACCGTGATGCGTGCATCACGGGGGATGGATGCGCTCTCGATCGCGGCGGGACGCGATCCGATCGACCTGGTCATCCTGGATCTCGGCCTGCCCGACATCGACGGCCTCGAAGTCGCCCGCCGACTGCGCAAGGGCGGGCTCGAGTGCCCGATCCTGATCCTCACCGCCCGTGCCGATGAGGTCGACGCGGTGGTCGGCCTGGACGCCGGAGCCGACGACTACGTCACCAAGCCTTTCCGCCTAGGGGAGCTGCAGGCACGGATCCGTGCTCTGATGCGGCGCTCGCAGGCGATGGAGGAGTCCGGGGACAGCTACGACGTCAACGGCGTCACGCTCGACGTCTCCGCCCGCCGCGCCTACGCCGACGGCGAGGAGCTGAGCCTCTCGGCCAAGGAGTACGACCTGCTGACCGTGCTGGTGCGCGAGTCCGGCAGCGTCGTCACCCGCGACGACCTCATGCGCGAGGTGTGGGGTGCCGAGTGGTGGGGCTCGACCAAGACCCTGGACATGCACGTCTCCTGGCTGCGCCGCAAGCTCGGCGATGACGCCACCGACCCCCGCCGGATCACGACGGTGAGGGGAGTGGGGTTCCGCTTCGAGACCGGCACGGAGAGCTGACGCGTGCGGCAGCGCGTGCTGCAGGCCACCATCATCACCGTGCTGCTGGCCGTGCTGATGCTCGGCATCCCCCTGGGCGTCTCGTGGCTCACCCTGGCGAGGCAGAACCTCACCAGCCAGGTGAACAAGATCGTCGACGTCGTGCGCATCGACACCGAGCAGCGGCTCCAGGAGGGGGGCGAGATCGATGAGGCGATGCTGCAGCGCCACGTCGACGCCCAGACCGATCTGAACATCGCGATCGTGGTGATCCACGACGGCGTCACCTACTCCGCCGGAGACCCTCCCGGCCCCGATCCCGCCTCGAGCAACACCACCGGTGCCGCGGGGCAGTCCGTCTCGGTCTCCATCCCGCAGTCCGATGTCCGCGCACACACCGCGAGCGCGTGGGTGCTGATCACCGTGGCCGGGCTCGCGGCGCTGTCCATCGGCGTCTCCGTCGCGCTGTGGCAGGCCCAGCGCATCTCGATGCCCCTGGCCAGGCTCAGCCGGCGCGCCGAGGAGATGGGCGCCGGCCGCTCCCGCGGCCCCTGGCAGCCCTCCGGCATCGCCGAGATCGACGATGTCGCCGAGGAGCTCGCCCGCTCCGGCGCGATGTTGAACGAACGGCTCGAAGCGGAGAGCCGGCTCGCCTCCGACGCCTCGCATCAGCTGCGCACCCCGCTGACCGCGCTGTCGATGCGCCTGGACGAGATCCTGGCGACCAGCTCCGAGGAATGGGTCCGCGAGGAGGCGCGCATCTCCCTCGAGCAGATCGACCGCTTGACCGAGGTCGTCCACGACCTCATCAACGCCCCGCGCTCCTCCCAGCGCCGGACCCCGGGGGTGGTCGAGCTGCGCAGCGTGCTGACCCAGCAGAGCGAGGAGTGGTCCCCCGCCTACCGGCGCGCCCATCGGGAGCTGCGGGTGCTGGTGCCGCGCAGCGCCGCGGTCTGGGGATCCACCGGCCCGCTCACACAGGTCATCGCGACGCTCGTGGAGAACGCGCTGGTCCACGGAGCCGGCCGCACCACCGTCAAGGTGCGCCGCAACGACCACTCGACCGTGGTCGAGGTCGCGGACGAGGGCGGCGGCATCGATCCCGAGCTCGGCTCCAGCATCTTCGAGCGTTCGGTCTCCGGTCGCAGCTCGAGCGGCACCGGCGTGGGGCTCGCGCTCGCCCGCACCTTGGTCGAGGACGACGGCGGTCGCCTCGAGCTGCTCACCGAGAGCCCCACCACCTTCGGCGTGTTCCTCATCTCTGCGCCCGGCGATGACATCGGCGAGGAGGACTACGACGAGGTCGGCACCGGACGAGGGGCGCGCGGCCCGGCGGAGGGCCGGGGCGGGCGCCTGGCCAAGGTCGCCCGCAGCGTGCGTGCCGACATGGCAGGCGCCGAGGGCCATCGTGCGCGCTCGGGCGCCGATGACCTCGACTCCCTGCCGCAGGGGTCCGTGGTGCGGCGCCGCCCGCGCTCGCGCACCTGACCTCAGTAGACTGACCGCCGTGTCGAAGACTCCGCCCTGCCCTGAGCACCCCTCCTCCGCTGATGCGGCGCCCGCAGGGGCTCGCCGCATCGGCATCATCGGCGCCGGGCAGCTGGCCCGCATGATGCTCGGTCCCGCGATCGAGCTGGGCCTGACCACGCCCGTTCTCGCCACCGACCCCGCCGAGAGCGCGGCCGCCGTCGCCTCCCGGGTGCGGCTCGGTCGGCACGACGACGAGCAGTCCGTGCGCGCGCTGGCCGACGAGGTCGAGGTGATCACCTTCGACCACGAGCACGTGCCCGCGCAGATCCTCGAAGCGATCCAGCGCGACGGGACCGCCGCAGTGCGCCCTGGGCCCGCGGCGCTCGTCCACGCGCAGGACAAGCTGGTCATGCGGGAGCGGCTCACCGCTCTCGGCCACCCGTGCCCCCGCTGGTGGCGGATAGCCTCCTCGGCGGATCTCGCCGCCGCGCTCGAGGAGGCCGGCGGTCGGATCGTGGTCAAGACTCCGCGCGGCGGATACGACGCCCACGGCGTGCGCCTCATCGACGGTGCCGACCAGGCCGAGGACTGGCTCGCCCAGCACGGAGAGCTGCTCGCGGAGGAGCTCGTGCCCTTCACCCGCGAACTCTCCGCCCAGGTCGCGCGCAGGCCCGGAGGAGAGGCGATCGCCTACCCCGTCGTGCAGTCGGTGCAGAAGGACGGCGTCTGCTACGAGGTCGTCGCCCCCGCACCCGGCCTCGGTCAGGAGGGGCAGCGCAGGATCCAGGCCCTCGCCCTCTCGATCGCGGACGACCTCGGCGTCACCGGCATGCTCGCCGTCGAGATGTTCGAGACCGCGGATGGCGAGGTGCTCGTCAACGAGCTCGCCATGCGCCCCCACAACACCGGGCACTGGTCCATGGACGGTGCTGTCACCGGCCAGTTCGAGCAGCACCTGCGCGCCGTCGCGGATCTGCCCCTGGGCTCCACCGACCCGATCGCACCGGCGGCGGTGATGGTGAACCTGCTCGGGGGCGGCGCCGAGGACCTCGCCCCCGGGGCCCACGCCGCGCTCGCCGCCGACCCCGCGCTGAAGATCCACCTCTACGGCAAGTCCGTGCGTCCCGGACGCAAGATCGGGCACGTCACCCTCGTCGGCGAGGACGCGCAGGAGCTGCTCGAGCGCGCACACCGCGCTGAGCGGTTGATCATCGACGGGCCGCAGCCGACCGACCCCGCCACCGGAGGAGACCGATGACCGAGAGCACCGAACGCCCCGTGGTGGGCATCGTGATGGGGTCGGACTCCGACTACCCGGTGATGAAGGCTGCGGAGGAGGCGCTCGCAGAGTTCGGGATCCCCGCCTCCGCCGAGGTGATCTCTGCCCACCGCATGCCGGAGGACATGGTCGCCTGGGGCCGCGGTGCGGTCGAGCGCGGGCTGCGCGTCGTGATCGCCGGAGCCGGCGGCGCCGCGCACCTGCCCGGCATGCTCGCCTCCCTCACCCCGCTGCCCGTCATCGGTGTGCCGGTGCCGCTGAAGCATCTCGACGGCATGGACTCGCTGCTGTCCATCGTCCAGATGCCCGCCGGTGTGCCCGTCGCGACCGTCTCCATCGGCGGAGCGCGCAACGCCGGGCTGATGGCCGTGCGGATCCTCGCCGCCGGCGGCGACGACGAGGCGGCACGACTGCGTGAGCGAATGGTCGAGTTCCAGGCCGAGCTGCGCGATATCGCACTGGCCAAGGGGGAGAAGCTGCAGGAACAGCGATGACGAGCGGGGTGGTGACTGCCCCGGCAGCGCGCATCGCCTGGCTCGACCTCGTCCGCGCCGCCTCGATCGTGCTGGTGGTCCTGTACCACGTGGGAGCCGGTGCAGGGTATGCGCTCCTGCCCAAGGACAGCTCCTCGGCCGGTGCCTGGTGGTCCTCAGTGAACCTCGCGCTCGCCCCGGTGCGGATGCCGCTGTTCTTCCTGGTGTCGGGGATGCTCGCGGTTCGCGCGGTCCAAC
>JAAZLF010000395.1 GCA_012799425.1 Actinomycetales bacterium
CCCCGTCGGCGCCTTCCCCGTCGGCGCCCTCCTCGCCCTCCGCGTCGCTGCCGCCCCGTGCGCCGACCATCGCGAGGGTCGCGTGATCGCGCAGGCGCGCGTCGTCGCCGCTCTCCTCGGGCAGGGAGAGCTGCTGCCCGTCCGGGTAGGCCGGGGAGTCCACGGCGAGCACGCTGCCGCCCGCGGCGCGCACCCGGTCCAGCCAGCGCCTCGTCTCCGCAGGCAGCCGGCTCACGCGCGGCAGCACGACCACGGGATAGGCCGCGGGGTCGAGCGCGGCGAGGGCGTCGTCGTCGAGCAGGTCGAGGTCGTAGCCCGCGCGGCGGATCGCGGCGGGCAGCTGCTCGCCGATGTGGGCGCGGCAGGCGGCCCACAGGTCGTGGCCGCGGCCGCGGGCGGCGCGCACATCGGCGTAGGGCAGGTAGAGCGCCACCTCGGCGCCCGGCGCGCCCAGGCGCAGCGCGGCGCACAGGCGGGTGAGATGTGCGGTGAGCTCCGGCATCGCGGGCCACCAGGCGTTGCGGTCATCCAGCGCGCCCGCGGCGTAGAAGGTCCAGCCCAGGCCCGGTGCGTCGGGCGCGGTGTACGGCCAGCCGTGGCCCACGAAGTGCGTGATGCCCAGCAGCAGATGCTCATGCGCCTCCCCCAGCAGATCCAGCGGCGCGGCACGGAAGGACGGCGAGTGCACCCAGGTCCACACCTCGCTCGAGACCACCTCGCGGCGATCCAGGTGCGCGGCGGAGGAAGCCCAGCGCGACTGGGTCAGGGCCGTCCATCCCGCACCCTCGCCCTCGATCAGGTGCGCACCGCGCTGGGCGCCGAGCGTGATCGGCGGCTGCCCGTAGCCCTGCAGGCGGAAGCGCACCCCGTGCTCCTCGGCCCAGGCACGGCAGGTGGCCACGAAGCCCTCCTCGACCAGCTCGGACAGGGTGCGACCGTAGTCCTCCCGGACCTGAGCGGCCTCCGGCGCCCCGACCTCGAGCAGGTGCAGCACGTCCAGCAGCTCGTAGCCGCGACGACTGCGGAAGCGCTCAGGCAGGTCCCGGGTCCAGCCGGCCTCGTACACCTCGAGGCTGTCGCTGAACACCGAGCCGAGCAGCTCGGCGGGGACCGCGCCGAGGATCGCGCCGCCCACCGTGTCCAGGTGGTGACGCACCGCAGCGGCGCTGAGATGGTCCACCACCGGGCCCTCCGCGCCGGCGGCGGAGCGCTTGACCTGCTGACCGGTGACCTCCGACCAGGCCAGCAGCACGGTGCGGGGACCGCGACCGGCGGGGATCCGGAGTCGGTACCCCTCGACGGGGAGGCGGTGCCAGCCCGAGGGCGGCAGGCCCTCGGCCAGGTGCACCGAGACCAGCTCGTCCCCGGGCCAGGAGGCGGTGAGCTCCCAGTCGAGCGCCTCGGGTCCGAGGTCGCGCCGTTCCCAGCGCAGGCGTCGCGCGGCGTGCTCGGCGCCGATGTGGGCGCCGCCGTAGGACCAGCCGCTGCCGAGGGTCACGTCCAGCCGCAGCCCCAGCTCGCGGGCACGCTCGGCGGCATGGCGCAGGTGAGCGAGCACCTCGGGCGAGAGGTAGTGCGGGGCTCCCGGGCGCAGCGGGTACACCAGCGCGACCTCGGCCCCGCCGAGCCCCGCATCGGCCATGGCCCGCAGCTCGCGATCGATCTCGCCGCGGTCCATGTCGGGGCCGAACCACCACCAGCGCATCATCGGCCGGGCGGCCGGGTCGGGCGTGATGAGGGCGTGGCGGACCTGCTCGACGGTGTGGACGGTCATGGCAGCCTCCCGGCGCGGGTCGGTGGACGGGCTCAGCGGTTCAGTGCGCGGCGAGCGGCGTCCAGGTGTGCACGGCGTCCTCGCGAGCCCAGCGGACGCCGAGCTCGCTGAAGGGTCGGCCGGTCTCGAGCGCACGCCGCAGCACCTCGGTGATGCCCTCGACGATCGGGAAGGCCTGCTCGCCCTCGCCGTGCCAGTCCACCGACTCCGCGTCGATCGGCAGCGGGTCGGGCACCGACTGGATCGCTTCGAGCACCGTGCTGAACGCGGCGGTGCTCGCGAGCGGCGAGATCAGCGGGACCGAACGGTCACGCACATGGGCGGTGAGGTTCTCCATCAGATCCGCCCGCTCGTGGACGAGCTCCTCGACGGCACCGCCCGCGCCGCGCCGGCGGGAGCGATCATCGGTGTACCAGAGCCGGTGCTCGCCGCCGCTCCCGGCGATCTGCACCCAGGCCGGGTCCTGTCGCCCGGAGGCGGTGCTCAGCGCGCACACCACGGCCGGGCCGTCCCCCGTGGGATCGATGCGCAGGAACGTGGTGTCGTCAGCCTCGATGTCGTGGGCGCGGCGCAGCTCGCAGGTGACGGAGGCGATGTCCCGGGTCCGCTCGATCCCTGCGATGACCAGTCCTGCGTGCACGGCATGCGCGAGCGGGTTCGTGGCCACGCCGTCGGCGACGCGCCGCCCCTGCATCCTGCGCCGCCCGGCCCAGGCGGAGCGGCGGTAATAGGCGCGGTCACGCTGCCAGGCGCCGTGCACGGTCACCTCCGCGATCTCGCCGAGGGCACCGGTGGCGACCTCGTCGGCCAGCAGGTCCACGCCGGCACCGCCGCGGGCCTGGAAGCCCACCTGCACGCTGCGTCCCGCCCGCTCTGCGGCCTCGAGGAGGGTCCGGTGGTCCTCGAGCGCCGGCACCGGCGGCTTCTCGAGGTAGACGTCGAGGCCGGCGGCGAGCGCCTCGAGGGCCAGCGGCACATGCGTGTCGATGGGGGTCGCGATGGCGACGACCTCGGGGCGGTCCTGCGGCCGCGTCGCCTCGAGCAGAGCGGCGAGCGAGCGGTGGTGGAGGCCGCGCAGCTCCTCGGGCGGGTCGACCACGTCGACCACGCCGACCAGGCGGGCGATCCCCTCCTGCTCGAGGCGGGCGAGGTTGCGCAGGTGGGAGGTGCCGTAGCCGCGAGTGCCGATCAGCGCGACCCGCACGGGAGCGGGGGCGCTCATGCCTGCTCGCGCGCGAGGTCGATGCCCAGCGCGGCATCCACCGCGACCGGCGCGCCGGTCTCGAGGGAGAGGTTGCCGCAGATGCCGACGGCGATCGCACGAATCCCGTCGAGGTGATCGGAGGGGCGTCCCAGCTCGTCCTGGACCGGTCCCACGAACACATCGCGCAGCAGCAGTGCGTCGCCGCCGCCGTGACCGCCCTCGCCCTGGGGGATCTCCACCTCCCGGGCCGGCTCGAAGTGCTTCTGGACCACGAGGTGCTCGCCGCGCTCGCGCACGCCGGCCTCCTGGGTGGTGACCGCGACCGCGCTGGGGTCGACGTGGGCGCGGCCGTCCTCGCCCTGCGGGATCACCTCGGCCCGCTCGACGACCTCGAGCTCGGCCCGGCCCGCCGTCCCGTTGATCGCGACCCGGTAGCCCTCCCAGGGGCTGTGGGCGTTCAGGGCATAGGTGAGCATCGCGCCGCGGGAGTAGTCCACCAGGGCGGTGAGGTTGTCCTCGGTGGTGATCCCGGCGGCGAACACGGACTGGTCGCGCCGGTAGCCGTCATGCTTCTCCGCCTGCAGGTACAGCGCTTCGAGACGCTCGTCGGAACGCAGGTCCAGCTCGAAGGGATCATGCGGGCCGTCGTGCGTGCCGCGCTCGGGCAGCGGGTCGCGGCCGCGCTGGGCCGCGGCGTCGGCGCCGTAGAAGCGCAGTCCCCCGCGGGCGTAGACCTGCACGGGCGTATCGGCGAGCCACCAGTTGACCAGGTCGAAGTGATGGGCGGCCTTGTGCACGAACAGGCCGCCGCTGTTGGTCTTGTCGCGGTGCCAGCGGCGGAAGTAGTCAGCGCCGTGCTGGGTGTCCAGAACCCACTCGAACACCACCGAGACCACCTCGCCGATCTCCCCCGAGGCGATGATCTGCTTGAGCGCGGTGTTGCGGGGGCTGTAGCGGTAGTTGAAGGTCACCACCACCGAG
Source organism: Actinomycetales bacterium (assembly GCA_012799425.1). Taxonomy (GTDB): domain Bacteria; phylum Actinomycetota; class Actinomycetes; order Actinomycetales; family Dermabacteraceae; genus Brachybacterium. The sequence goes on from JAAZLF010000395.1 coordinate 3,960, forward strand.
CGCCCGGTGCGGTCGATCGCCTCCTGGATGGCACGGGCCGAGGGGGCGTCGATGGTCAGCGGCTTCTCGACCACCACGTCGGCCCCGGCGTCCAGGGCGCGCACCACGTGCTCGGCGTGCAGCCGGTCCACGCTGGTGACGATCACCCGGTCCACCGACTCCTC
>JAAZLF010000396.1 GCA_012799425.1 Actinomycetales bacterium
CCGCCTGGTCACCCCGTCGGTCTCCGTGGTGCATCAGGCGGTGCGCGCCACCAGCCGGGCCGCGGCCCGCATGCTCGCCCAGCGGATGGCCAGCCCCGACGAGGAGCCCTCGACCACCTTGCTGCGCTCGAAGATCATCGAGCGCGAGTCGACGCGGCCGCCCCGCTGATCGAGTACGCCCGCCCAGGGCGGGATGCTCCCGGCAGCTGACAGGATCGCGCCGCAGGCATACGCTTACCGCATGACTGCACCCACCCGCCGCATCGGCTCCCTGACCGTCTCCTCCCTGGGCCTCGGCGCCATGCCGCTGTCGATGGGGCGCGGTGAGCCCGCCCCGCACGACCGCGCCATGGCCACCGTCCACGCCGCCCTCGATGCCGGGATCACCCTGATCGACACCGCAGACATCTATGCCCCCACCTGGGACACCATGGGGCACAACGAGAAGCTGGTCGCCGAAGCCCTGGGCAGCTGGGGCGGTGACCGCTCGCAGGTGGCGGTCGCCACCAAGGGCGGCATCACCCGCTCCGCGGAGGGCGGGGGCCGCGACGGCTCCGCCGCCTACCTCCGCAGCGCCCTCGAGAAGTCGCTCGCGATCCTCGGCACCGAGGCCATCGACCTCTACTACTGGCACCGCCCGGACCGCAGCATCCGCTACGCCGAGGGCGTCGAGGCCCTCGCCGCCCTCCAGCAGGAGGGGCTCATCCGCGAGATCGGCATCTCGAACGCGAACGTCGAGGAGATCGACGTGGCCCGGGAGGTGCTGGGCGAGGGCGGTCTCGCCGCAGTGCAGAACCAGTTCTCGCCGACGTTCTTCCACACCAGCCGCCGGGAGCTCGAGCACTGCGGCGAGCACGGCATCGCCTTCGTGCCGTGGTCACCGCTCGGGGGCACCGGCGGCGGCGCGGCCGCGGTGGGGGAGCGATTCCCGCAGATCCAGCGGATCGCCGAGGCGCACGCTGTCAGCCCCCAGCAGGTGGTGCTGGCCTGGCAGCTCTCGCTCGGCGAGCACGTGATCCCGATCCCGGGAGCCAGCCGCCCCGAGTCGATCACCGATTCCGCGGCGGCGATGGCGCTCGAGCTCAGCGACGTGGACCTCGCCGAGCTGCACCAGATCATCGTCTGAGCAGGGGCGTGCTGTGCGGCCGCGGGTCGCTCAGGAGGTCGGCACCGCGCGGAAGCGCACCCGGGCCCGTTCTCCGGCTCGGGGTCGCTCCACACCGAGGAGATGCAGGGTTCCGCGGCCCAGCAGGTCCGCAGGATCCTGCGCGGTCACGTCGGTGCGGACGCTGTGCTCGCCGTCGCTGATCCGCACGCGGGCCGAGGCGACACCCTCTGGTTCGCCGATGCGCATCACTCCCACGGAGACCCCGAGGAAGCGCGGTTGAGATCCCTGCGGGACCCAGAACTCCTCCACGTCGGCATCCGCCATTCCTCAGCCCTCCATCGAGTACGTGCTGTCGAAACTGTCCTTGTACTGCTGCTCCGTGAGGGTCAGCGTCCCATCGCGGTCGATCCCGTCCAGCGTGCCCCCGCCGGGGCCCCAGGGGTTCCGCAGCACGATCATCGGCTCCTCGTGCCCGTTCTCCTCGCTCGGCTGGATGATCTCCTCCACGACATAGGCGTGGTCGGGGACGATGTTGTCCTCATCGATCGTGTCCGTCCAGGGGAAGTCCCAGCCGCTCGGGTCGGTCTCGGTCCCCACGGCGACCGGCCCTCTCTCGAGGGCGGCCTCGATGCTGTCGAAGTCCGTCTCCCCCTCGCGCTGCGCGGGCCGGCCGTAGATGGCCTCGAAGGCATCGTCGGAATAGCCCCCGTCGATGTCGCTGTAGTCCCCGCCGAAGAACTCGGCTGCCGCCTTCTCGTAGATGGACGCGTAGCTGACGTCGCCGCTGGCATCCCTCGCCCCGTTCTGGGGGAACGTGGATTCGACCTGGATGTAGACCGGGACCCCGTCGTCGTACATCTTGACGGTCCAGGTGCCGTCGGGATTGGACCACATGTGGTCCCTGATCCATTGAGGGTCCTGCGCGGCGATGCCGCCGAGCCCGGCGAGGAACCAGCAGTCCCCGACCTGGCCCTGGTTCATCTCGTCCATCGACAGGTCCTCGTCGCCCATGGGCGGAGTCCCGTCGTACTCCTCGTACTCACCCAGGCCCTCGGAATCCAGTTCCGGGTTCCCGGGGACGTCGCTGTCGCCCCGGTCGCCGCTTCCGCCGCTCTCCGGGTCCGAGGCGGCGTCCTGCGCCTCCGCGTGGTCGCGCAGCTGCGCGGCGCGGTCGCGTGCGAGGTCGGTGCTGGCCGATGCGTGCTGGACCGCGGTGCCGAGGCGCTCCATGAGCTGCTCGCGGTCCGGGCCGCGCCAGGCCACGGACTCCGCCTGCCCCTGGAGCGCCGTCATGCGCTCGAGCACCTGGCGCGCTCTCTCGTCGATGACGGAGGAGAACTCCCTCATCGCGTCGGTGTCCCCACCCAGGAAGCCAGCCATCTCGTCCCCTCTGCCCACTGCGGTCCCATGACGCGGATCGCATCCTACATACTGGATCCCATGCAGCCCTGCTCCGTCGACCGATCGCGCCGTCGCCTCATGGCGGGGGCACTCGCCGCGGTGCCGCTCCTGGCGGGCCTGACCGGCTGCGCGCCCTCACCGATGCCGCTCGCCGAGGCCACGGCCACGTACGACGCCGCCGTCGCGGACACCGTCGCGGCCCTCGACCTCGAGCTGCTGACGGACGAGGACAGACCGGCGCTGCAGGAGCGCGACAGCGACTGCGTCTACTACCCGGCGGCCCTCGAGCTCGAGGCCCCGGACGGGACCGATCTGCGCGGCAGCGCCGAGAGGCTCGCACCGGTCCTCGCGGAGCACGGCTTCGGGGCCCCCGAGCCGCATGACGCTCCGGGCGGCTGGTCGGGCCTGATCAGTGAGGACGACCACGGGGCGACGCTGACTGTGCTGCGGAGCACCGACGTGGCGGTGGTGGCGGTCGAAGCGCCGGTGGACCCCGGTGATCTCGCCTGCGACGACACCTCGCTGGCCTGAGCCGGGCCACACGCCCGCCGAATCCCGTTGCCCCCGGCGCGCGGGAGGCCTATCGTGGCACGGTCCGCACGAGCAGAGGAGATGAGCATGCGCACGGAGCATGCAGGAAGCGAGGCGGCCCACCGGGCCTTCTCGGCGTGACGCGGCATGACCGCATCCGCCATCGCTCCATCTCCGCATGCCCTCGGCGCCTGCGCGCAGCCCTGTGCTCTGCCGCGCCCTCCGGGCCATGCCCTCCGTGAGGACACTCTCCATGAACACCCTGACCGAAGCCCGGATCCGCGCCTCCTTCGTCAACGCCAGCAAGGGCGACGCCACACGCGCGACCCTGCCTGATCTCTCAGCGATCGACTGCTCGTCGCTCGACTACCTCGGCTGGCAGGACCCCAAGAAGCCGGTGCTGCACTACGTCGCCCTCGAGCTCGACGGCGACCTGGCCGTGATGATGCTGCGCGGCACCGGGAAGCCGCCCGCGCGCAAGATGATGTGCGCCTGGTGCGAGGACGTGGTCGACGGGATCCACGCCGCCTCGTTCGTCGCACCGCTCGCCGGTGCCGCCGGCCGGCGCGGCAACACGATCGGCACCTCGGTGTGCGCGGACTTCGGGTGCTCGCGCCACGTGCGCCGTCCCCCGCAGGTCCATGAGCTGCGCACCGAGGACCCCGCGCTGCTGGCGTACTACCAGGAGAAGAGGATCGAGGGGCTGCGTGAGCGCTCCACGAACTTCGTGCGCGCGCTCCTCGCCCGGAGCTGAGCGACCCCGCAGCTGCTCGCCCGTCAGTCGAGTCCGATGACGACGTCCGCCCGGTCGC
>JAAZLF010000037.1 GCA_012799425.1 Actinomycetales bacterium
AGGCGCCCGCAGGGCGTCCTCCGCGCCGGAAGCAGAACCAGGCCGTGCTGGAGGTGCAGGGCAAGACCCGCATCTCGCCCCGCCTGCTGCGCCTCACGCTCGGCGGAGAGGGCTACGCAGACCTGAACCGCAACGAGAACTCCGACGCCTACGTCAAGCTCCTCATCGCCGACCCCTCCTCCGGCCTGCAGCCGCCGTACGACATGGACGGCCTGCGCGAGCACAGCCCCGACCTCCTGCCCACCCGCCGCACCTACACCGTGCGCCGCTGGGACGACGAGAAGCAGCAGATCGAGGTCGACGTCGTCCTCCACGGGGACGGCGAGGACAGCGGCGTCGCCGCGCGCTGGGCCGATGAAGCGCTGCCGGGCGACCGCATCGCCATGTCGGGAGCCGGTGGCGGCTACACCCCGCAGCCCGGGACCCGCAGGCACCTGATGATCGGGGACCACGCCGCGGTGCCCGCGATCGCCGCAGGGCTGGAGGCGATGGACGCGGACGCCGTCGGCACGGTCCTGATCCAGCTCGACCACGACGAGGACCGCCTCGAGCTCGAGCACCCCGCCGGGGTGGAGCTGCACTGGCTGATCGGCGAGCGTGAGGCGCTGGTCGACGCCGTCGCCGCTGCCGACCTCGCCGACCACGAGGGCCTGCAGGTGTTCTGCCACGTCGAGCGCGGCATCACCAAGCAGCTGCGCAAGGTGCTGGTCAAGGATGCCGGCATCCCCCGCGACCAGATCTCCATCTCCGCGTACTGGGCGCTGGGCCGGATCGAAGACCAGTTCCAGGCCGAGAAGCGCGAGCCCATCGGCAAGATCGACGACTGACATGGGCGTCACCGTCGGTGCCGACGGGCTGGCCCGCCCGGCCTGGGCCAGCACCCACGACGACCTGCGGGAGTACTACGACACCGAATGGGGAATGCCCGTGCGCGACGAGCGCGGGGTCTTCGAGCGCCTCGCGCTCGAAGGGTTCCAGTCCGGGCTCAGCTGGGCCACGATCCTGCGCCGGCGGGAGGGATTCCGCGCCGCGTTCGCCGGCTTCGAGGTCGAGACCGTCGCCGCATTCGGCCCGGAGGACGTCGAGCGCCTGCTGCAGGACACCGGGATCATCCGCCACCGCGGCAAGATCGAGGCGACGATCTCCAACGCCCGCGCCACCGTGGCGATGCGGGGCCAGGACGGCCCCGGCACCACCGTCGCGGACCTGGTGTGGTCCCACCGCCCCGAGCGCACCCCGGTGCCGCGCAGCGCGGCGGAGGTCCCCACCACCAGCCCCGAATCGGTCGCACTCGCCGCGGAGCTCAAGCGCCGAGGCTTCCGCTTCGTGGGCCCCACCACCATGTTCGCCCTGATGGAGGCGCTGGGCGTGGTGGACACCCATCTGCTGGGGTCCCATCGTCGCGGGACGTCCGGGATCTGGGCGGAGGACGGCACCCCCGCCGCCGAGAGCCACATTCCGTCATAGACCTCGCGCCTTCGGGCGGCCTCCCGCCACGATGATCCGGCGAGCACGGACGAGGCCGAGGAGGCTTGATGAGCACCGCAGCGATCCACGCCGGATGGGACACCAGCGCAGACGGCCACGGCGCCCTGACCGTGCCCGTCTACAGCTCGAGCGCGTACGCCCGGCCCTCCCACACCTCCCTCAAGGCGCTGTTCGAGCGCCGGGCCGAGGGTTACGCCTACTCCCGCTCCGGCAACCCCACCACCGCGGTGCTCGAACAGCGGATCGCCGCGCTCGAGAACGGCATCGGCGCGATCGCCGTCGCCTCCGGCCAGGCGGCCACCACCATCGCCCTGTGCGCGCTGGCCGCCCCTGGAGGCCATGTGGTCGCCTCCTCCCGGCTCTACGGCGGCACCACCGAGTTCCTCGACGACACCCTCGCCGACCTGGGCGTGACCTTCACGGTCGCCGACCCCTGGGACCTCGAGGCCTGGGAGGCGGCGTTCACCCCCGCCACCCGCGCCGCGCTCGTCGAATCCATCGCGAACCCGGGTGCTCAGCTCGTGGATCTCGACGCACTGACCTCGATCGCCCACGCGCGCGATGTTCCCGTCATCGTCGACTCCACCCTCGCCAGTCCCGCGCTCTACCGCCCCGGGGAGCACGGCGCGGACATCGTGGTCCACTCCGCCACCAAGTACCTGTGCGGCCACGGCACCACCCTCGCCGGACTGATCGTGGACACCGGACGCTTCGACCCGCGCCGCAGCCCCGCGCGCTGGCGATGTCTGACCTCGCCGAACCGGCGCTTCGGCGTCACCTTCGCCGATGAGTACGCGCACGGCCGCTCCGGGCTGCTGGCCTACGCCCGCGCCAAGCACGTCACCGACTTCGGCGCGACCCTGCCCGCCGCCAGCGCGCAGCAGATCCTGGTGGGGATCGAGACCCTCGACCTGCGGATGCAGAAGGTCAGCGCCGACGCCGCGATGCTCGCCGCCCGCCTGCACGGCTCGCCCGGCGTAGCGCGGGTCGCGCACCCCAGCATCCCCGGCCGGCCCGACGCGCACCTCGCGGCACGCGACTTCCCGCGAGGGACCTCCGGGGTGCTCTCCTTCGACCTGACCGGCGGAGAACCCGCGGCCGCACGCTTCTGCGACGCGCTGGGGCTGTGGCGGATCGCGGTGAACCTCGGCGACGCCCGCTCGCTCGTCTGCCACCCGGCGACCACCACCCACTCGCATCTCAGCGAGACCCAGCGCCGCGCCTGCGGGATCGGCCCCGGCACGATCCGGCTCAGCGTGGGCCTCGAGGACCCCGAGGACCTGTGGAGGGACATCGCGCAGGCGCTCACCGCGGCGTGAGACGCCTCGCGGCACGGAACACCCCGCGGCCGAACATCGTTGCACCGGGCATGGAGACCTTGGACGTGGTGGTGATCGGAGCCGGGCAGGCGGGATTGTCCGCGGGACACCACCTGCTGCGCCGTGGCGGGCTGCGCTTCGTGATCCTCGACGCGGAGGAGGGGCCCGGCGGGGCATGGCGCCACCGCTGGGACAGCCTCACCATGGACAGCGTCAACGGCATCCGCGAGCTGCCCGGCATGCCCGAGGTCGAGGCAGCCCCGAAGGAGCCGTCGAACCGGGCCGTTCCCGCCTACTTCGCCGACTTCGAGCGACGCTCCGATCTGCCGATCCAGCGCCCGGTCCGCGTGACCCGCGTGGAGGAGGACTCAGATCCCGGGACGGGCGATCCGGGGCCCCGCCCGCTCCTGGTGCACTCCGCGGGCACCGATGGCGCACCGCGCCCGGTTCTGCGCACCCGGGCCGTGCTCAACGCGACGGGCACCTGGACACGGCCGTTCCGCCCCGCCGTCCCCGGTGCCGCTGGTTTTCGCGGAACCCAGCTGCACACCGCGGACTACGTGCGTGCCGAGGACTTCGCCGGACAGCGAGTGGGGATCGTGGGAGGCGGCATCAGCGCGCTCGGTCACCTGTTGGAGATCGCCGAGGTGGGGGAGACCCTCTGGTACACCCGGCGTGAGCCCGTCTTCCAGGACCGCCCCTTCACCGAGGAGCTCGGCCGGGCCGCAGTGGCCGGCGTGGAGCGGCGTGTGCGCGAGGGACTGCCCGTGGGCAGCGTCGTCTCCCATACCGGGCTGGTGTGGACCCCGCAGCTGCGCAGCGCCGAACGGCGTGGCCTGCTCGCGCGCCGGCCCCTGTTCACCCGCCTGACCCCGCACGGAGTGGTCGAGGCCGACGGCACCGAGACCGCGCTCGACGCGATCGTCTGGGCCACCGGGTTCCGGCACGAGCTGCGCCATCTGGCACCCCTGGGGCTGCGCAACCGGCGCGGCGGCATCGCGCTGGACGGCACCGCAGTGGCCGAGGACCCCCGCATCCACCTGCTCGGCTACGGCCCCAGCGCCTCGACGATCGGCGCCAACCGTGCCGGCCGGGCCGCAGTGAACCGTCTGCTGAAGGACCTCGCCCGCGAGCCCGTCGCCACCTAGGGTGAAGGCTATGAACACCTCAGACGCCACGCTGCCGCCGCTGCCCGAGGACGGGGTGCAGACAGTGCTGTGCATCGTCGCCCACCCCGATGACATGGAGTACGGGGCCTCCGCGGCGGTCGCCGCCTGGACCGAGGTCGGGATCGAGGTCAGCTACCTGCTGCTCACCCGGGGCGAGGCCGGGATGGCGCAGGACCCCTCGCTCATCGGTCCGCTGCGCGAGACGGAGCAGCGACGCGCCTGCGAGATCGTCGGAGTCCCCGATCTGCGCTACCTCGACCACCCCGACGGGATGCTCGAGGGCGGTCTGGCCCTGCGCCGCGACATCGCCCGGGTGATCCGTCAGATCCGGCCCGACCTCGTGCTCACCGCGAACTTCGAGGTCGAGGCGTACGGCGGGCTGAACCAGGCCGACCACCGTGTGGCCGGGCTCGCCGCCATCGACGCCGCACGTGATGCGGCCAACCCCTGGGTGTTCCGCGAGCTGCGCGAGAACGAGGGCCTGGAGGCCTGGAGCCCGCGCGCCGCACTGATCGCCGGACACCCCGCCCCCACCCATGCGAAGCCCGTGTCCGCGCAGCACGTGCAGGCGGCCGTCGACTCGCTGAACGCCCACGAGGCCTACCTCGCGCACGTCGAGGGCCATCCGCGACCGGAGGCCTTCATCCCGGAGATCCTGCGGGAGGGCGGCGAGAGAGCAGGCACCGAGCACGCAGTGGCGCTGCGGGTCTTCGACCTCTGAGCAGGCCGACCGGCCGGTCCGTGGATCGTTGCCGGTGATGGAGGCGGGCTCCTACGGTGGAGGCATCAGGCACGATCCGCGATGGAAGGAGCCATGATGACCACCACCATGCACGAGGGCCTCGACCTCGGCCAGGTCCCCGAGCTCGCCGCACAGCTGCGCGTCGACTCGATCCGCGCCTCGACCAGCGCCGGCTCCGGGCACCCCACGTCGAGCCTCTCCGCGGCCGACCTGCTGGCCACGCTGATGTCCCGCCACCTGCGCTATGACTGGGACGCCCCCGATGCCCCGGGCAACGACCACCTGGTGTTCTCCAAGGGACACGCCTCGCCCCTGCTGTACTCGGTGTACAAGGCGGCCGGCGTGGTCTCGGACCGGGAGCTCATGGAGGGCTACCGCCGCTTCGACCAGCGGCTGGAGGGCCACCCCACCCCGGTGCTCCCATGGGTCGACGTCGCCACCGGCTCGCTCGGCCAGGGGCTGCCCGACGGGGTCGGGATCGCGCTCGCCGGGAAGAACCTCGAGCAGGCGCCGTACCGCGTGTGGGTGCTGACCGGCGATAGCGAGCTCGCCGAGGGCTCCATGTGGGAGGCCCTCGCCACCGCTTCGCACTACCAGCTGACCAACCTGGTCACGATCGTGGACGTGAACCGCCTGGGCCAGCGCGGCGAGACCGCGCTCGGCTGGGACATGGACACCTACGCCGCCCGCGTCGAGGCCTTCGGTGCGCAGGCCGTGGTCGTCGACGGCCACGACATCGACCAGATCGACGACGCCCTCGCCCGGGCCGATGGCGAGCTGGACCGCCCCCTGGTGATCCTCGCCCGCACCGTGAAGGGCAAGGGCATCCCCGGTGTCGAGGACGAGCTGGACTGGCACGGCAAACCCATGCCGGACGAGAAGGCCGAGGAAGCCATCGAATCCCTCGGCGGTGAACGCTCCCTGCAGGTGCGCGGCCTGATGCCGCCTCACATCGAGCAGACCGCACGCCCCGAGCGCGGCAGCGTCCAGCTCCCAGCCTTCGAGCGCGGCGAGGAGGTCGCCACCCGCAAGGCCTACGGCCCCGCGCTCGCCGCGCTCGCGGACGTCGATCCGCGCGTCGTCGCACTGGACGGCGAGGTCTCCAACTCCACCGGGGTCGCCGACTTCATCGAGGCGCACCCGGAGCGCTTCTTCGAGATGTTCATCGCCGAGCAGCAGATGGTCGCCGCCGCGACCGGCCTGTCCACCCGCGGCTACCTCGCCTACGTCTCGACCTTCGCCGCATTCCTGACCCGCGCCGCCGACTTCATCCGCATGGCCCCGGTCTCCCGGGTCGACCTGCGGCTGATCGGCTCCCACGCAGGCGTCGAGATCGGAGCCGACGGCCCCTCCCAGATGGGCCTCGAGGATCTGGCGATGATCGCCGCCACCCAGGGGTCGACGGTGCTCTACCCCAGCGATGCGACCTCCACGGCGGCTCTCGTCGCCCAGATGGCGGACGTCCCGGGAGTCAGCTACCTGCGCACCACCCGCGGCGGATACCCCGTGCTGTACGGAGCGGAGGAGCTCTTCCCCGTCGGCGGTTCCAAGACTCTGCGCAGCAGCCCGCAGGACTCGGTCACCCTCATCGGGGCCGGAGTGACGCTGCACGAGGCCCTCGCGGCCGCGGACGCCCTGGCCGAGGACGGCGTGCACGCCCGTGTGATCGACGCCTACTCGATCAAGCCGATCGACGGCGAGGGCATCCGCGAAGCCGTCACCGCGACGGGCGGACGGGTCGTCGTCGCGGAGGACCATCACGCCGAGGGCGGCCTGGGTGCGGCGGTGCTCGCGGCGCTGGCCTCCGAACCCATCGCCGACCTGCACCTGCGCCACCTGGCGGTGGACGGGGTGCCCGGCTCCGGCACGACCGAGGAGCTGCTGGACTGGGCGGGCATCGACGCGGCGCACATCGCGCAGGCGGCACGCGCCGCGCTCGAGGCCTGATCCCCGCTCGGGCGGGCTCAGCCCTTCTTCCGGGCCCGCCCGAGCTCGAGGGTGTCCATGTCCTCCAGCTCGCGATCCTTGGTCTCCGGCACCCACAGGTACACGAAGACCAGGCTCAGCAGGGCGAACGCGGCATACAGCCCATAGGCGAAGCTCAGCCCGATGTCGGACAGGGTGGGGAAGGTGGCCGAGACGGCCCAGTTCGCCGCCCACTGGGCCGCGGCCGCGACCGCGAGGGCCGAGGCCCGGATCCGGTTGGGGAAGATCTCGCCCAGCAGCACCCACACCAGCGGACCCCAGGTGGTGCCGAAGAACATCACGAAGGCGTTCGCGGCGATCAGGGCGACGGTCGACCACGGGTCGGGCAGCGTCACCGAGTCGGTGCCGGCGGCCACCTCGCCGAAGGAGAAGGCCAGCGCCATCAAGCCCAGCGATACCGTCATCCCCGCCGAACCGACCAGCAGCATCACGCGCCGCCCCACCCGATCCACCAGCAGGATCGCGATGATCGTCGCGACGATGTTCATGACGGAGGTGAAGGTGCTGGTGAGCAGCGCCTGGGACTCGTCGAATCCGACGGACTGCCACAGCGTGGTGGAGTAGTAGAAGATGACGTTGATGCCCACCAGCTGCTGGAACAGCGACAGCAGGATGCCCAGCCACACGATCGGCTTGAGCCCGAAGCGCTCGCCCACCAGGTCGCGCAGGCTCTCCTTCTCCTCGCTCTCGAGCGTCGCACGGATCTGCTCGATCTTGAGGTTGACGTCGGGTTCCCCGGTGTAGTCGAAGAGCACCTTCGAGGCGCGATCCAGCTGGTTCCGGCGGATCAGATAGCGCGGAGATTCGGGCAGGAACAGGGCCATCACGCCGTAGGCGGCGGCGGGCACCGCCTCGATCATGAACATCCAGCGCCACGCCGCGACGCCGAACCAGAACGTCTCCGCGGAGCCTCCGGCGGAGCTCGCGATCAAGGCGTTGGACAGCAGCGCTGTGAAGATGCCGAGCACGATCGCCAGCTGCTGCAGCGAGCCCAGGCGGCCGCGGAACTTCGCCGGGGCGACCTCGGCGATGTAGGCGGGGGCGATGACGCTCGCGGCACCGACGCCCAGCCCGCCGACCACGCGCCAGATGATCAGGTCCCAGACGCCGAAGGCCAGGCCCGAGCCGATGGCGGAGATGAAGAACAGGATCGCGGCGATCACCATGACGGGGATGCGCCCGAAGCGGTTGGAGAGCGTCCCGGCGAACCAGGCGCCCACGGCGCAGCCCAGCAGGGCGGAGGAGACCGCGAATCCGGTGAGCCCGGCACCCAGGGAGAACTCCTCGGACAGGGCGTTCACGGCGCCGTTGATCACCGAGGTGTCGAAGCCGAACAGGAATCCGCCCACCGCTGCGGCGATGGAGATCCCGACGACTTTCGCGTTCAGACTCGCTGCGGGCTCCGCTGCGGAGCGGGATGAGGATGAGGACATGGGACCGCCTCCTTGCCGGTGTGGTCGGGCCGTCACCGTATCGCCCCACGAGCGGTGAGGGCGGTCCGGGCGGTCAGTCGGAGCGTCGCACCTCGGTCGCGTAGGCATCGAGGATGCGGAGGATCCCGGGATGCTGCCACACCCGGTGGCGTGAGCGACCGGTCGCCTCCTGCAGCACGCCGGAGTCGGTGAGCTGGGCGAGGGCGCGCTGCGCCGTCATCGCCGGCACGCCGAGGGTGCGCTGGAGATGCGCGGCGTTGACGATCGGCTGGCCGATGAGCCGGGGGAGCACAGACCAGGCCAGCGCGTGACGACGAACCCCCGCCAGCCGCTCGCGATCCTCGTCGAGCTGCGCGGCGAGGTCATCGACCAGACGGGTGCCGGTGGCCGCGGCGTACCGGGCCGCCCGGGCGAACTCCTCGACGATCGGCCGGGCGTCCCCGGTGCGGAACGCGTTCAGCGCGGACGTGTACGCCCCGAGGCCCGTCAGCAGTCCAGCGGAGACAGGGGCTGTGGTGGTGAGCAGGCCCTTGCCGTTCAGCATGGCGTGGACCAGCGCACGACCGGTGCGCCCGTTGCCATCGGTGAAGGGCTGGATCGTCTCGAACTGGGCATGGGCGATCGCTGCGTGCACGAGCACCGGCAGGTCATCACGGGCGACGAAGCTGAGCAGGTCCTCCAAGGCGGGCAGGACGTCGTCGGCTTCCGGGGCGATGTGGACGGCGCCCAGCGGGCTGAGCCCGCTGCGACCCACCCAGACCAGCTGCTGCCGCAGACGACCCGCGTCCTCCGCACCGGCCAGCAGCTCTGCGTGCATCGCGAAGATCGCTGCGAGATCCACCGTCGCCGCGAGGCGGAGCGCGGCCTCCATGGTGCGGACGTTGGCGACGACGGCGCGGGCGCTGCCGCTGCGCGACTCGTCCAGCTCGGCCAGGGCGAGCTGGCGAGCACCGACGGTCAGGTCCTCGATCTGTGAGGAGGAGGCGGACTCCGTGCGCAGCAGCACCGCGCTCATCGGGCCGAGCGCGGGGTGATCGGCGCCGAGAGACGCTGCGGCATGCGCATCGAAGGCCGCCAGCGCGGTCTCCGCATCAGCGATGTCGGCCGCGAGGTCTCCGGGCAGGGCGAGCTGGAGGGCGGGGGTGGCGAGCGCCGCGGGAACCGAGGCCTCATAGGGGCCCGTGCCCCGGGAGCGGGCGGAGCGGGATGCCAGACCGTCGTCAGCGACCCGCCAGTGGCCGGGCCGACGTCCCACAGGAGGCACGGACAGCGGCGAGGCCGGAACTGTGGTCATGCCAGCAGTGTAGTAACACTTCTACGTGAAAGTGTTACTAGGGGCGGTGCGGGGTCACCTTTCCGCGGCGGCCTCGAGGCGCTCGAGCTCCTCGTCGGCGGTCTTCGGATCCAGCTTGACGAAGATCCCGCTGGGCTTGACGACCGTCTGACCCACGCCCACAGGGCGGTGCGCCCAGGCCGGGACGTCGGTGTAGTCGCCGGTGATGATGGGGTAGCCGGGGCCGCCGTCGAGGTCCTCCACCTCGTCGATGCGAGGCATCGGTGCGAGCTGCCGGTCGCCGCCCAGCGCCTTCTCCACCTCGTTGGCGGAGTGAGGGAGGAAGGGCGCGAGCATCGTGTTCAGATCGGTGACGGCCTGTGCGAGCACGTGCAGCACGGTCAGCAGGCGCGGACGCTGCTCCTCGGCCTTCATCTTGAACGGCTCCGTCTCCGAGACGTACCGGTTCGCCTCGCCCACCAGGCGCATCACCTCGGCGATCGCCGCCCGCTGGCGGTGCGCCTCGATGAGCCCGCCGACGGTGTCGAAACCCTGCCGGATCGCTCCCAGGAGCTTCTCATCGGCTTCGTCGAGATCGCCGGCCGCCGGGATCTCGCCGACGTTCTTCGCGATCATCGCCGCAGTGCGGTTGATCAGATTGCCCCAGCCCGCGACCAGCTCATTGTTGGTGCGGGAGACGAATTCTGCCCAGGTGAAGTCCGAGTCCTGGTTCTCGGGGCCCGCCGCGGAGATGAAGTAGCGCAGGGCATCGGGCTGGTACCGAGCGAGCACATCGCGCACGTAGATGACCACGCCCTTGGAGGAGGAGAACTTCTTGCCCTCCATCGTCAGGAACTCGCTCGAGACCACCTCGGTGGGCAGGTTCAGCTC
>JAAZLF010000005.1 GCA_012799425.1 Actinomycetales bacterium
AGCCCCCGCAGATGAACGAGGAGCAGACCCGCCAGCTCGCCGCGTACGTCGCCTCGCTCGGCCCCGGTCCCGCGGTCCCCGATGAGGAATGGCTCGACACCAGCAAGGGCGACGCCACCAAGGGCGGCGAGATCTTCCGGATCAACTGCGCCATGTGCCACAACGCCGCCGGCGCAGGCGGTGCCCTGACCCGCGGCAAGTACGCGCCGCCGGTCGTCGGCCTGGAGCCCAAGCACGTCTACGAGGCCATGGAGACCGGCCCGCAGAACATGCCGGTCTTCAACGACACCAACCTCTCCCCGTCGGACAAGCGCGACGTCATCAGGTACCTCGAGACCCTCGATGAGACCGGTTCGCCCGGTGGCATCTCCCTGGGCTCGCTCGGTCCTGTGACCGAGGGCCTGTACGTGTGGACGATCGTCCTGTCCCTGCTCCTGGGCTGCGCAGTGTGGCTGGGGGCGAAGGCCAAGTGAATGCGAGCATGAACAACAACCTCGACGGCAGCTCTCCCGCACGCGGCGTGAGCGCCATCTCCCCCAAGGAGGACGGCGGCTTCCCGAATCCGGGTCTGCCTCCCCACGCCCACCGTCAGGCGGACATCTCGAAGGCCGCTGAGAAGCGTGCGGAGCGCATCGTCGCCAGCATGTTCCTGCTGAGCGTCGTGGGCACCGTCCTCTTCATCGCGGCATACTTCCTGGTCACCCCGACCGGTATCAACCTCTTCGCGGAGGAGAAGAGCCCCAGCGCCCTGTGGTGGTCCAACCTCACCATCGGTCTCGGGCTCGCCATCGCGGTGTTCTTCATCGGCGCCGCCGCCGTGCACTGGGCCAAGACCCTGATGCCCGATGAGGAGATGGTCGAGGAGCGTCACGACATCCGCAGCTCCGACGAGACCCGCGAGATCGCCGCCGGCATCATCACCGACGGCCTCGAGGAGTCGGGCATCGCTCGCCGCCCCGTGATCGTCACCGCGATGGTCGCCGCTCTCGCAGCGCTGCCGGTCGCCGTGCTGGCGCCGCTGTCCACGCTCGGCCCCCTGCCCGGCAACAAGCTCCACCACACCTTCTGGGGCCACAACCCCGGGCAGCGCCTCGCGCGCGACCACGACGGCACGCCCATCAAGCTGTCCGATGTGGCGATGAACTCGATCTTCCATGTCATGCCCGAGGGGCTGACCCGCGAGACCGAGCACCACATCGAGGAGCGCGCCAAGGCCGCAGCCGTGATCGTGCGCTTCGATCCCAAGCTCGCCAAGAACGAGGAGAGCGCCGCGATGGGCGTCGAGGGCGTGCTGGCCTTCTCCAAGATCTGCACCCACGTGGGCTGCCCGGTCGCCCTGTACGAGCAGCAGACGCACCACATGCTGTGCCCGTGCCACCAGTCCACCTTCGACGTCACCGACGGCGCCAAGGTGATCTTCGGCCCGGCGCACCGCCCGCTCCCCCAGATCCCGATCGAGGTCGACGACGAGGGCTACCTGGTGGCCCCCGGCGACTTCATCGAGCCGATCGGCCCGAGCTTCTGGAACATCCACAAGAACAAGGATGTGTGATCACGTGTCGACCACGACTCCCAGCGCCCGGAAGCAGACTTCCCCCAACGAGAGCTCACGGGCCTACAAGCTCGGCGCAGTGGGCGGCGACTGGCTCGACCAGCGTGTCGCCGGCGGCGGTTTCGTCAAGTTCATCGCCCGCAAGATCTTCCCCGACCACTGGTCGTTCATGTTCGGCGAGGTGGCGCTCTACAGCTTCGTCATCCTGCTGATCTCGGGCACCTTCCTCACGATGTTCTTCGACCCCTCCATGGAGGAGGTCATCTACGACGGGCCATACACCGCGCTGCAGGGCGCGCACATGTCCCGTGCCTATGAGTCGACGCTCGAGATCTCCTTCGAGGTCACCGGCGGCCTGCTCTTCCGGCAGATGCACCACTGGTCTGCACTCGTGTTCATGGTCGCGATCTTCGTGCACATGTTCCGCGTGTTCTTCACCGGTGCCTTCCGCAAGCCGCGCGAGCTCAACTGGCTGGTCGGCTTCACCCTCATGGTCCTGGGCATGGCTGCCGGCTTCTCCGGCTACTCCCTGCCCGACGACGTGCTCTCCGGCAACGGCCTGCGCGTGGTCGAGGGGCTGATGAAGGCCATCCCGGTGGTGGGCACCTACCTCGTGATGCTGATGTTCGGCGGCGAGTTCCCCGGCACCGACATCATCCCGCGCCTGTTCACAGTGCATATCCTGCTGGTGCCCGCGATGATCCTCGGACTGATCGCCATCCACCTGGTGCTGCTCGTGCTGCACAAGCACACCCAGTACCCCGGCCCGGGCCGCACCGAACGCAACGTGGTCGGCTTCCCGGTGTTCCCGGTGTACGCGGCCAAGGCAGGCGGATTCTTCTTCCTGGTCTTCGGCATCATCACGCTGATCTCGGCGACCACGTCGATCAACGGGGTGTGGAACTACGGCCCCTACGACCCCTCCCCCGTCTCCGCTGGTTCGCAGCCTGACTGGTACATGCTCTGGACCGACGGCGGGCTGCGCCTCATCCCGGGCTGGGAGTCGACGATCTTCGGCTACGTGCTCTCGTGGAACATGCTCATCCCGATGGCCATCTACGGGCTTCTGCTGGGAGCCCTCGCCCTGTACCCGTTCATCGAGGCGTGGGTGACCGGTGACGATCGCGAGCATCACCTCAACGATCTGCCGTACAACACCCCGGTCCGCACCGGTCTCGGCGTCGCCTGGATCATGACCTACCTGATCCTGGCCCTCGCCGCCACGAACGACCTGATCGCGATCGCCCTCGAGCTGTCGATCAACGACCTCACCTGGGCGCTGCGGATCGCCTTCTTCGTGGGACCGGTGCTGTCCTTCTTCATCACGAAGCGACTGTGCCTGTCCATCCAGCGCCAGAAGCGAGACCTGGCCCTGCACGGCGAGGAGACCTCGCGCATCGTGCGCACGGAGACCGGCGACATGATCGAGATCCACAAGCCGCTGAGCGAGTACGACCGCTGGGTCCTGGTCCAGCACGATGACTACCGGCCGCTCAAGGCGGGCAAGGGCGTCTCCTCGCTCCGCGCGAAGGCGACCAGCTTCTTCTTCAAGGACCGCATCTCGCCGGTCACGCCGGCCGAGCTCCGCGCGGCGCTCGAGCATCACGGCCATGAGAAGCACGTCATCGATGAGCTCACCGGCGGGGACTACCGCACCCCGGCGGAGAAGGCGCCTCACTGAGTCGACCTGCGCTGAGCTCGCACACCGCAGGGCCCCGAGGAATGTCCTCGGGGCCCTTCGCTGTGCTCGGGACGGTTCGTTCCGCCAGTGCGCAGCAGCAGGGACGCCCCTCTCCCCCTCCGCCCGGCGGCCCTCGGCGCCTCAGCTCACATCAGGAGCGGACTGGTGCCGCCTCCGCCGCTGCGCGGCTCCTTGCCGGCCGCGATGTTCGCCAGGTAGCGGGCCGCCACTCGGCTCAGCCGACGGTCATGCTTCCGCAGCGCGCGCACGGAGCGCAGCGACACTGCGTCAGGGTCGAGCCCCTCGCCCTCGAGCACGCCGCGGGCCCAGCCCGCCGCCGCCTCGAGGTCTTCGTCATGCGGAAAGATCTGCCTGAGCTCCTTGCGGGCTGCGCCCACCGGATCCACGTCCCCACCGATCATCATCTTCTCCCCTGGTCGTCATCACACCGCTCACCATGTTCGTCTCGCGGCGGTGGTCGTCGGGCGGGCCCACACGCTACACCCCAACCCGCACGGCCGCGCGGCGCCCGACGCTTCGCGCTCGGACGATGAACGGGGTACAGCGCTTATACGCCGTTAATCATCATACGTGCCGATACGTATGAGGTATATCGGTGGTCCCTCCGCTCCGCATGCACGGCCGACCGCGCCAGGCTTTCCTGTCAGCCGGCAGGCTGGCGATGCCTTCCGGCGTTCGGAGCAGCGTGCTCAGGAGAACCGGGACGACTCCCTCCCCCTGAGTTCCCGAGCGCCGCAGGCCACGATGCGCCACCAGCGCCTCACGAGGCCCGGAACGACCTCAAGCTGGCTGGACATGTCGGTGCTCGGGATCGAGCCTCTGGCGTCGCACATGGCCGAGCCTGGGTGCTGCGGACCGCTGCACAGGTGCCGATCGGCTTGCTGTATCGCCACGGCGTCGGCAGAGGTATGGCGGGGCCAGCTCCCCTTATCCAGCGGTGCCGACCGGGCGCAGATGCCGTCGCACCGGCAGCGCGGCAGCCTCAGTCAGCCGTCGGCGGCCGCTCGCTGCCCTGGCCGGCACCCCACCGCCTCTCGACCCAAAGGAGCGCGCAGGAGGACACCCTGTGCCGGCTCCACTCCGATCCGAACGGATACGGCACAGGGCCCCGCATCGCTGAACGATGCGGGGCCCTGTGTGAGACGCACGCCTTCCGAAGGCGATGCGGCGGTGATCAGTGAGCGTGCTGCCCCATGGAGAACTCCATGACCCACAGCAGAACACCGTAGATGGCGAACATGACGCCGAAGGCGAAGATCCACCACCCTGCGGCCACGCCGAGGAAGCAGAGAGACGCGCCCAGCGAGGCCCACAGCGGCGCCCAGCTGTACGGGGAGAAGCTGCCCTGCACACCGGCGTCGTCCGACACCTCGGCGTCCAGGTCGTCGGATGCTCCGAGCTCGTTCCGCCTCACGGCCAGCGAGGCGGTGATCGCGATCATCAGTGCGAGGCCGGTCAGCGCGATGATCGCCGGGAAGCCGACGAGCTCGATGCCCATGGGGTCGTAGCGACCCGTGACGAAGGCGTACGCGAAGGCGACGATCGCGAAGAAGACCGCCAGGATCCAGAAGATCTTTGCCGTTGCTCTCATGTCAGTTCGTCCTCGGGTTCACAGCGGGTTCTTCAGCGAGCATGTGGTCCTGCAACGCGACCTCCGGGTGGTGGAGATCGAACGCCGGACGCTCGGAGCGGACACGGGGCAACGAGTGGAAGTTATGGCGCGGCGGCGGGCAGGAGGTCGCCCACTCGAGGGATGCGCCGTAGCCCCACGGATCGTCGACCTCGACCTTCTTGCCCTTGATGTGGGTCAGGACCACGTTGAGCAGGAACGGCAGGGTCGAGGCTCCCATGATGAACGCACCGACGGTCGAGATCTGGTTCATCCAGTCGAACCCGTCCTCATGGAGGTAGTTCACGTAACGGCGCGGGGCACCGTCAACACCCAGCCAGTGCTGGATCAGGAACGTCATGTGGAAGCCGAGGGTCAGCAGCCAGAAGTGCAGCTTGCCCAGGCCCTCGCTGAGCTTGTACCCGAACATCTTGGGCCACCAGAAGTAGAAGCCCGCGAACATCTCGAAGACCACGGTGCCGGCCATCACGTAGTGGAAGTGGGCGACCACGAAGTAGGTGTCGGAGATGTGGAAGTCCAGCACCGGCGACGAGAGGATCACACCGGTCAGACCACCGAAGATGAAGGTGGTGAGGAAGCCGAGGGTGAACAGCATCGGTGTCTCGAAGGTCAACGACCCTCGCCACATCGTGCCCACCCAGTTGAAGAACTTCACGCCCGTCGGTACGGCGATCAGCATCGTCATGAAGGCGAAGAAATCGAGCATGACTCCGCCGGTGGTGTACATGTGGTGCGCCCACACGGTGACCGACAGCGCAGCGATCGCGATCGTCGCGCCGACCAGGGTCTTGTATCCGAAGATCGGCTTGCGCGAGAAGGCGGGGATGATCTCGGAGGCGATGCCGAAGAACGGCAGCGCGAGGACGTACACCTCGGGGTGGCCGAAGAACCAGAACAGGTGCTGCCACAGGATCGGTCCGCCGTTGGCGGGATCGAAGATGTTGGCGTCGAACCGTCGGTCAGCGCCCAATGCGAGGAGGGCAGAAGCCAGCGGCGGGAACGCCATCAGCACCAGCACCGCGGTGATCAGCGTGTTCCAGGTGAAGATCGGCATCCGGAACATGGTCATACCGGGCATGCGCATGCACAGGATCGTGGTGATGAAGTTGACCGAGCCCAGGATCGTGCCGAAGCCCTGCAAGGCCAGGCCGAATACCCATAGATCACCGCCCAGGCCGGGCGAGAACGTGGTGTCCGACAGCGGTGCGTAGGCGAACCAGCCGAAGGATGCCGCGCCCTGCGGGGTGAGGAACCCGGAGACCACGATCAGCGAGCCGAAGCCGGTGACCCAGAAGGCGAACATGTTCAGGCGCGGGAACGCCATGTCCACGGCGCCGATCTGGAGCGGCACGAGGTAGTTGGCGAAGCCGTTGAACAGCGGGGTGCCGAACATCAGCAGCATGATCGTGCCATGCATCGTGAACAGCTGGTTGTACTGATCCTTGGAGACCACGACCTGCAGTCCGGGCTCCCAGAGCTCGGCGCGGATCCCCAGGGCGAGCAGGCCGCCGAACGCGAAGAATGCGAAGGCCATGCCCATGTACATCATGCCGATCAGCTTGTGATCGGTCGTGGTCAGGAGCTTGAACATCTGCTGGCCGAGATTCGTCGGCCGCTGGTCCTGGAACCGCCCGGCGACCGAGCTGCTCGGCGCGGCGGTGGTCTCGGTGCTCACTCGTTCTCTCCCTCGGTACCGGTGGAGGCGGTCTCCTCGGTGTAGCGGGGACCGGCATCGTCACGCTGCTCGCGCATGCTCCAGTCCTCGTGGTTGCGGTTCAGATCCACGCCCAGCTGTCCCGTGTAGCCCTGCTCGCGCAGCTCCTGCATATGGGCGTCGAACTCCTCCTGGGAGACGACGACCACGTTGAAGAGCATGTCCGAGTGGTACTCGCCGCAGAGCTCGGCGCACTTGCCGGCGTAGGTGCCCTCGCGGGTGGGGGTGAGCTGGAAGCTGGTGGTGTGCCCCGGCATCATGTCCTTCTTGTACAGGAAGTCCACGACCCAGAACGAGTGGATGACGTCACGGGAGTCGAGGCGGAACTCGACGGTCTGGCCGACGGGGAGGTACAGCTCCGGCAGCGACTCCGCGGCGCCGGGCTGGCCGGTGGCGAAGGACTGCACGCCCGCGGGCTCGTGGACGTCGTCATCCACATAGTTGATGTCCCAGCTCCACTGCTTGCCGACCACGTTGACCGTGTAGTCGGGCTCGTCCACGTGCATCTCGATCTCACGGGTGTCGCGCTGCGTGAAGTAGAAGAGGGTCAGCACCATCACCACGGGCACGAGCGTGAACATCAGCTCGAGCGGCACGTGGTATCGCAGCTGCACCGGGAAGCCGGTGTCGTTCTTGCGGCGGCGGTAGGCCACGGCGCACCAGATCGTCAGGCCCCAGATCATGAGGCCCACCAGGACCAGGACGGCCCACGAGCCGACCCAGAGATTGGTGATCCGCTCGGTGTGGCTGGTGACCTCCTGACCGTCTTCCGGACCGGGCATGAACCCGCGCTGCTGCGCCTGGGTGCAGCCGGCGAGGATCAGAGTGGCCAGGGCGAGGCCTGCTGCCGCTGCACGGCGCCCACGCCGTGCGCGCTGAGGGACCTGGGGGATCACAGAGGATGACCTTCCGCTCGTCGTCTCCGAACCGCGTCTGCGGACCGAGCTCGTTCTCTCGATCCGGCTCCGCGGCGCGAAGCTGGTACTTATGTGGGCGGGACATACCCACAGTGCCGCGCCCTCCCCGTCGAAGGAGGGCCGTGGCCGGCCCGGAGGCCCGCCACTTGACGGCACCCCGTCATCATACGGGTTTCCGGAGGTGGTGGAGCCACCTCGACTCGCCGCAGTCCCTCGTGCCCGACGGTCCGTGACCGGTCCGTGATCTGCAGGTAGCCGCGATCACATGAGAACGGGCCCGCCACGGTGACCTGATCGTCACCGGGCGGGCCCGTCCGCACTGCTCACACCGGCCGCGAGTCCGCACCGGGGCGATCCTGACGGCTCAGCCGAAGGAGTCTCCGCAGGCGCAGGAGCTGCCGGCGTTGGGGTTGTCGATCGTGAAGCCCTGCTTCTCGATGGTGTCGGAGAAGTCGATCACGGCGCCGCTGAGGTACGGGCTGCTCATCTTGTCGACGATCACCTCGACTCCCTCATATTCGGCGACCAGGTCGTTGTCCATCAGGCGCTCATCGAAGTACAGCTGGTAGATCAGGCCGGAGCAGCCGCCGGGCTGGACGGCGATCCGCAGGCGGAGGTCGTCCCGGCCCTCCTGCTCCAGCAGCGTGGTCACCTTCTGCGCAGCGCCGGAGGTGAGGGTGACGCCATGCGCCTCGGTGGGGCGCTCGGTGGTGGGCGTGGTCATGCGATCCTCCTCGAAGCTCGTGTGGTGCCAGGATACGCCTCGCAGGCGCGGAACGGGGGACCGAGGTCTCCGCGATCCGTCTCACCCGCCGGCGGGGCCGTCCCCGCCGATCCTGGGCTCAGAGCACTCCGCGGAAGAGCGCCAGCAGGATCACTCCCCCGTATCCCATGACGACTCCGGCGACCGCTCCGGTGGCGCCGTCGCGGTCGCGGCCGGAGAAGACCATCGAGGCGGCGATCACGATCACCGCGATCACCGCGAGCAGGCCCCACCACACGAAGAAGTAACCGGCGAAGAATCCGACGATGATCCCGAGCAGCAGCATCGGGACCATCAGCGGGGAGATCGGGGTGTGCCCGCCTCCGCCGTCGTCCGCGGACCTGTTCATGCCGCTCCACCTCCCAGCGCGCCGGCGCTGCGCAGCAGGAGAGCCTCGGCGAGGCAGACCTTCGCGAACTCCCCCAGGTGGAGCGACTCGTCGACCCCGTGCGCTCGGGACTCGGGATCCTCCACGCCGGTGACGAGGACCTCGGCCTCGGGGAACACCTCGAGCAGATCAGCGATGAAGGGGATCGATCCGCCCAGCCCTGTGTCCACCGCCGGCGTGTCCCAGGCGCGGTGGAAGGCACGGCGCGCCAGGTCCATGGCCGGCGAGGCCCGGCGGGCGCTGTAGGGCTTGCCCCGCTCGCCCCGATGCACCGTGACCTGCGCGGTGGCAGGGGCGTGGCTCTCGAGATGGGCGACCAGCGCCTCCATCGCCGAGTCCGGGTCCTCGCCCGGAGGGATCCGGAGGGAGACCTTGGCCCGTGAGACGGGCACCAGGGTGTTCGAGGCATCGCGCACGGCCGGCGCGTCGATCCCGATCACGGACAGCGCGGGACGGGTCCACAGCCGCGCGGTCAGCGGGCCGCTGCCGGAGAGCTCGAGGCCCTCGCTCACCCCGGCGTCGCGCCGGTAGTCCTCCTCGTCCATCTCGACGGAAGGATCGTCCGCGCGGATCAGCCCCTCGACGGCGACCTCGCCGTTCTCATCGTGCAGTGTGGCCAGCAGCCGGGAGAGCTGGGTGAGCGCGTCAAGCACGGGGCCGCCGAAGAGGCCGGAGTGCACGGCGTGGTCCAGCGCCCGCACTTCGACGACCACGTCCACCACGCCGCGGAGGCTGGTGGTCAGAGCCGGGGTGCCGACCGCCCAGTTCGCGGAGTCGGCGACGATGATGAGGTCGGCGGCGAGCCGGTCGCGGTAGGTCTCGATGAAGGGACGGAAGGTCGGGGAGCCGGCCTCCTCCTCGCCCTCCACGAACACCGTCACGCCGATCCCGTCCGCAGCGAGCTCCTCACCGACCAGGCGCAGTGCGGTCACGTGAGCCATCACTCCGGCCTTGTCGTCGGCGGCGCCGCGCCCGTAGAGGCGACCGTCCCTCTCGACGGGCTCGAACGGCGCGCTGGTCCACTCCTCGAGGTCCCCGGTGGGCTGGACGTCATGGTGGGCGTAGAGCAGGACGGTGGGCCGACCCTCCGCCGCCGGGGCGCGGCCGATCACGGCGGGGCTGCCGCCGTCGACGGACTCGATGCTCACCTCGGCCATGCCGGCACCGCGCAACAGCTGGGCGACAGCCTCGGCGCTGCGGTGCACCGGCTCGTGGTCGTACCCGTCGAAGGCGATCGACGGGATGCGCACGAGGTCCTTCAGGTCCTCGACCGCGGCGGGCAGCAGCGGCGCGAGCCGTGCACGCAGCGCCTCCACCTCCTCGGCATCGCCGAGTGGCGCGGGGGGCTGCTGTGAGGGGTCATCAGTGGTCATGACCGTCACGGTACCGCCGCCGCGCGCCCACCGGTCCTCGGCGCGACGCACGTCCGAGGATGTGACGGCTCACGTCGGATCCGGCGCTCGACGAACCCCCAGGGCATTTCGCCTAGACTGCCCTGGTGATCTTCCGCAAGTCTGAGCCCCCGAAGACCCCTGAGCCCGAGACGCAGCATGCGCGCCCCGGCTCCAAGGGACGCCCGACACGCACCCGCAAGGAGGCCGAGGCGGCACGCCGCCGGCCGCTGGTGGTCGACGACCGCAAGGAGGCCCGCCGCCGCGACCGCGAGAGGGCGAGCCAGGAGCGGATGGAGGCCCAGCAGGCGGTGATGACCGGTGATGAGAAGAAGATGCCGCTGCAGCATCGCGGTCCTCAGCGCAGCTACGTGCGCGACGTGGTCGACTCGCGGCGCAACATCGCCGAGCTCTTCTTCCCGCTCGCGCTGGTCTGCATGCTCGTCGCGCTGATCCTGCCGCTGATCCGCCCGGACCTCACCACGCTGCTGAGCACAGGCATGATCATCGTGCTGTGGGGCGGCATCGCGATGTGCGTGATCGATGGGTTCTTCCTGCGCAAGCGCCTGCGCCGTCAGCTCACCGAGCGCTTCGGCGAGGTGCAGCAGGGCCTGGTCGGGTACGGCATCATGCGCGCGATCCAGATCCGCCGCTTCCGGCTCCCCCGGCCGCAGATCAAGCACGGCGAGACGCCGCGCTGAGCGGGCCCGCTCCCGCCCCGGCGAGCCTCAGCTGAGCATCGGGCCCGCCACGGAGA
>JAAZLF010000397.1 GCA_012799425.1 Actinomycetales bacterium
AGCTTGTGACCGACCATCGACTCGGTGACGAACACCGAGACGTGCTTGCGGCCGTCGTGCACTGCGAAGGTGTGGCCGAGGAAGTCCGGTGTGATGACCGAACGGCGCGACCAGGTCTTGATGACGTTCTTGGTGCCCTTGTCGTTCTGGACGTCCACCTTCTTCTGAAGGTGGTCGTCCACGAAGGGACCCTTGGCGATACTGCGAGGCATAGTTCCTGGTTCTCCCTATCAGCGCTTCTTGCCGGTCCGGCGACGGCGCACGATGAGCTTGTCGCTCTCCTTGCCCGGTCGACGGGTACGGCCCTCGGGCTGACCCCAGGGCGAGACCGGATGGCGACCACCGGAGGTGCGGCCCTCGCCACCACCGTGCGGGTGATCGTGGGGGTTCATGACCACGCCGCGGACGTGCGGGCGCTGACCCTTCCAGCGCATGCGGCCGGCCTTGCCCCAGTTGATGTTGGACTGCTCGGCGTTGCCGACCTCGCCGATCGTGGCGCGGCAGCGGGCGTCGACGTTGCGGATCTCGCCGGAAGGCATGCGCAGCTGCGCATAGGGGCCTTCCTTCGCGACCAGCTGGACCGAGGCGCCGGCGCTGCGAGCGATCTTCGCTCCGCCGCCGGGGCGCAGCTCGATCGCGTGCACAACGGTGCCCAGGGGGATGTTGCGCAGCGGCAGGTTGTTGCCGGGCTTGATGTCCGCGCCCGGACCGTTCTCGATCCAGTCGCCCTGACGCAGCTTGGCCGGCGCGAGGATGTAGCGCTTCTCGCCGTCCAGATAGTGCAGCAGCGCGATGCGCGCGGTGCGGTTGGGGTCGTACTCGATGTGAGCGACCTTCGCGTTGATGCCGTCCTTGTCGTGACGGCGGAAGTCGATCACGCGGTAGGCCCGCTTGTGGCCACCGCCCCGATGACGGGAGGTGATACGACCGTTGCTGTTGCGACCGCCGGACTTGGACAGCGGGCGGACCAGCGACTTCTCCGGCGTGGACCGGGTGACCTCGACGAAGTCGGCGCCACTCGAGCCGCGACGACCGGGCGTGGTCGGCTTGCTCTTACGAATTGCCATGTGGGTTTCCCTCAGACTCTCTTCGGCTCCTCGGATATCGGCCGCCTCAGGCGACCGACCCTCCGAAGATGTCGATGGCTCCGTCAGTCAGGGTGATCACGGCGCGCTTGGTGTCCTTGCGCTTGCCGGTCCCGAAGCGCGTGCGGCGCGACTTGCCCTGACGGTTGATCGTGTTCACCGAGGAGACCTTGACGTCGAAGACCTTCTCGACGGCGATCTTGATCTCGGTCTTGTTGGCGTCGGCAGCCACCAGGAAGGTGTACTTGCCCTCGTCCATCAGCCCGTAGCTCTTCTCGGAGACCACCGGGGCCAGCAGGACGTCGCGCGGATCCTTGTTCAGCGAGGTCACTTGGACTCCTCCTCAGCCTGGGTGGACTCCTTGACCGCGTTCACGAAGCCGGCGGCCTTGGCGGCCTCCTCGCTCGCGAACCAGACCTCGGCCTTGGTACGGCCGTACCACGGGGAGTCCGGGGTGTGGAACTTCATCGAGCCCTGGTTGCCCTTGATGGTGAAGCCCTCGGGAGCGGAGCCGTCAGCCGCGGGAGCCGCCGAGCCCTCGCCGAAGGGCGCCTCCGCAGCGGCCGGGGCGGCGGCCGAAGCCGGCGCAGCCTTCGCGGCAGCGAAGTTCGAGGTGGGCAGGGACAGGGTCGCCTGGGCCACGAAGTCCTCGAGCGCAGCAGCGGTGAAGACCACGTCGTCGGCGAGCATGACGTCGTAGGTGTTCACCTGGTCCGCGTACAGGACATGGGCGGTCGGCAGGTTGCGCGAGCTCAGCGCGCCCAGGTCGTCGTCCCGACGCACGACCACCAGCAGGTGGCGACGCTCGGAGACGTTCGCCAGGGTCTGGCGGACGGCCTTGGTGGACGCGACGTCGCCCTCGAGCAGCGAGGAGACGACGTGGACGCGGCCGTTGCGGGCCCGGTCCGAGAGGGCTCCGCGCAGAGCGGCGGCCTTCATCTTCTTCGGGGTGCGCTTGCTGTAGTCGCGCGGGACGGGGCCGTGGACGATGCCGCCGCCGGTGAACTGCGGGGCGCGCAGGGAGCCCTGGCGGGCACGACCGGTGCCCTTCTGCTTCCAGGGCTTCTTGCCGCCGCCGCGCACCTCGGCGCGCGTCTTGGCCTTGTGGGTGCCCTGGCGGCCTGCCGCCTGCTGGGCGACGACCACCTGGTGGATCAGGGGCACGTTGGTCTGCACGTCGAAGATCGACGCAGGCAGCTCGACGGAGCCGGACTTCTTACCGGCCGGATCGAGCACGTCGACAGTCAGGTTCGCTGCCATCGGGCTCAGGCCTCCTTCGCGGGGCTCTTGACAGCCGAGCGGACGAGCACGAGGCCGCCCTTGGGGCCGGGGACGGCACCCTTGACGAGCACAAGGCCCTTCTCGACGTCGACCGCGTGAACGGTCAGGTTCTGGACACTGGTGCGGTCGCCGCCCATACGGCCAGCCATGCGCTGACCCTTGAACACGCGACCGGGGGTGGCGGCGCCGCCGATGGAGCCGGGCTTGCGGTGGTTGCGGTGCTGGCCGTGGGACGCGCCTGCGCCGCCGAAGCCGTGGCGCTTCATGACGCCCGCGGTGCCCTTGCCCTTGGAGGTGCCGACGACGTCGACCTTCTGGCCGGACTCGAACACCGAGGCGTCGAGCTCCTGGCCGAGGCTGTAGTCAGCGGCGTCGACGGTGCGCAGCTCGACGAGGTGACGGCGCGGGGTCACGCCGGCCTTCTCGAAGTGGCCCTTGAGCGGAGCCGACACCTTGCGGGGGTCGATCTGCCCGTAGGCGATCTGCACGGCGTCGTAGCCGTCGGTCTCGATGGACCGGATCTGGGTGACGACGTTCGCACCGGTCTGCACGACGGTCACGGGGACGAGCTTGCCGCTGTCATCCCAGACCTGGGTCATGCCGAGCTTGGTGCCGAGCACGCCGGACACCGGACGGGCCTTCTGGCCGGTCAGTTCGTTGCTCATCTCCACCACCCTCAGAGCTTGATCTCGATGTTGACGTCCGCGGGCAGGTCGAGGCGCATGAGCGAGTCCACAGCCTTGGGCGTGGGATCGACGATGTCGATCAGTCGCTTGTGCGTGCGCATCTCGAAATGCTCACGGGAGTCCTTGTACTTGTGGGGAGAACGGATCACGCAGAACACGTTCTTCTCCGTCGGCAGCGGCACCGGGCCCACGACCGTCGCGCCAGCGCTGGTGACCGTGTCCACGATCTTGCGCGCGGAGGTGTCGATCACCTCGTGGTCGTACGACTT
Organism: Actinomycetales bacterium; assembly: GCA_012799425.1. Taxonomy (GTDB): domain Bacteria; phylum Actinomycetota; class Actinomycetes; order Actinomycetales; family Dermabacteraceae; genus Brachybacterium. The sequence goes on from JAAZLF010000397.1 coordinate 3,322, forward strand.
GAGCCGGATGCGGATCTTCTGTCCCGCCATGGCGTCCTGTCTCTCTTCTTCGTCTGGCATGGATGCAGCCGCCTCCCGGTACCCGAGGACGGGCGTGTCGGCCTGTGCAGGACATATGAGCCCAGCATGAACCGCCGTGAGCCGGCTGCTTCTGCGTCGGATCCCTGCTTTCGATGCGCGATCGATGCCTAGGGGCAAGGTTCGCATCCTCGGGACGGGCCTCATCCGGTGATCATTCGCCGAGGTTCACCCTCGGAGAACGGAACCGGGCATGTCGGCCCGCGCAGACAACTTGAACAGTCTGCCAGACGGCAGAGCTCTCCCACAAGGTCGCACCAGGTGCACCGGGTCACAGATCACGTCTCCGCCGGGCGCCGGCCCTCCCTCCACGGTGAGGCAGGGCACCGTCCGTGCCCGGAGGCGCGGTGCGATGCCCTGCCATTGTCGCAGAGGACTCGGTGGACTCACTTGTCCGTGCTGGGCCCCACCCCGCCCTGCAGCTGGCGCTGGAAGATGACATACACGATCAGCACCGGGATCACGGTGATCACCACCGAGGCGAACATCCCGCCCCAGTCGACCTTGTAGCCCTGCTGGGCCTGCAGGTTGACCAGGCCCTGGGCGAGCACGTAGTTGCTCCGTTCGGTGTTCAGCACCAGCGGGAGCAGGTACTGGTTCCACATCCCCAGGAAGTTGAAGATCGCCACCGACACCAGGCCGGGCTTCGCCATCGGCAGCATCACCTGGAAGAAGGTGCGGAAGTCTCCGGCCCCGTCGATGGCCGCGGCCTCGCTGATCTCGTCGGGCAGCCCTGCGAAGAACGAGTGCAGGAAGAACACCGTGAAGGGCAGCGCGAAGGCGACGTACGACAGGATCACGCCGACCAAGCCCATGCGGCCGTCCAGCAGGCCCATGTTCTTCAGCACGAAGAACAGCGGCACCACCGCGAGGAAGATCGGGAATGTCAGTCCCGCGACCATGCCGTAGTAGATGGCCCGGTTGCCGGGGAACGGGAAGCGGGCGAGCACGTAGGCGCACATCGCGCCCAGCAGCATCACCACGACCAGCCCGGCGCCGACCACGATCAGGGTGTTGAGGAAGTACTCCCCGATCTTCGCCTCCTGCCATGCCCGGGAGTAGTTCTCCCACTGCATGTGCTCGGGGAGTCCGAACGGATCGGTGAGGATCTCCCGGGAGGTCTTGAACGAGGTGTAGACGGTCCACAGCAGCGGCAGGATGACCAGCAGCGCCCAGAGGGTCAGCACGACATGGTGGAGGGCGGTGAACCCGGCTCCGTCGCTGCCCCGGTCACGCCTGCCCGCGCCCGGCGGGCGCCCTCGTCCCCCTGCCTGCCGGGCAGCGGGGCGGGCGCTGTCGTGCAGTGTGCTCGCGGCGCTCATCGCTTCTCCTTCTTGCTGCGGCCCAGGCCGATGACGATGACGGCGACGAGCATCGTCACCAGGGCCATGATCACGCCCATCGCGCTCGCCTCACCGAAGCGGCCGTCACGGAAGGCGGTCTGGTAGAGGTGGAGCGAGACCACTTTGGTGCTGTTGTCGGTCCCGCCGTTGGGCGTCATCACCGAGACGAAGGTGAAGGCGTCCAGGGCGAAGATGCCCATGTACACCAGGGCGGTCGAGATGTTGTCCCGCACCATCGGCGCGACGATCTGCACCGAGGTGCGCAGGCGTCCGGAACCGTCGATGCGCGCGGCCTCGAGCACCTCCTGCGGGATCGACTTGATGCCGGCGACGAAGAGGACCATGTAGAAGCCCACGAAGGTCCAGATGATCGCGAAGCCCACCGCGGCCAGCGCGAAGCGCTGGTCGCCGAGCCATGCGGTCCCCACATCGCGCATCGGCTCTGCGCCGACGATCCCGAGCACCGCGTTGAGCGGCTTCAGCAGCAGGTTCAGGAACCCGTTGAGAAGGCCGCCGCCGGGGTGGTAGATGAAGTTGAACAGGATGCCGGTGATGACCGCCGGGATCGCGTAGGGGAAGAAGCTCACGACCCGGTAGAAGCCGGCCCCCCGCACTCCCCGCACCCCGCCGTGTGTGCTGCCGCCGATCGTGACCATCACCGCGAGGGCGAAGGCGAGCACGATCGTGATCGTGGGCAGCGCGACCAGCAGAGCGAGGTTGTTGCGCAGGGACTTCCAGAAGACGGGATCGTCGAAGATCCGCTGGTAGTTGGCCAGACCGATGAAGTCCATCGACGGGCTCAGGCCGCTCCAGTTGGTCAGCGAGTAGTAGAAGGACTGTGCGAACGGGGAGACGACGAACATCAGGTACACCGCGAGCGGGATCCCCAGGAAGATGAGGAAGAACAGCATCCGCTGCGGGCTGGGCAGGCGCCGGCGACGACGCGCGACCGCATGGGTCGGCGCCGCCGCCTCACGCTGTCCGACGTCGACGCCGGAAGCGGTCATGAACCAGCCTCGAACTTGGTGATCGAGTCGTCCTCCCGCACCCGGTCGATCATGGCCTGCTCGGCCTCGCGCAGACCGGCGGCGTCGATGTCGCCCTTGAGGAAGCTGGTCCAGTTGGTGATGGAGTCTGCCCCCAGGCCGTACCAGTCCGAGAAGTTATAGGTGAAGGTGTTGTCTCCTGCGGCCTGGATCATCGAGTTCACCGAGGCCAGCGCCGTCGAGCCGAAGCCGTCCTCCGGCACGGTGTCCTTGATGACCGCAGGGGCCTTGGTCAGCTCCGCGAAGTTCTGCGCCTGCTCCTTGGAGAGCATGACGCGCAGCAGCTCCGCCCCACCGGTGGGGTTCTCTCCGCCGGAGGGCACGAAGTACTGCTCGGCGGCGGTGCCGTGGAAGGCTTCGTGCGGCATCGTGCTGTCGGGCAGCGACGGGACCGGTGCACCGGTCATGTCGTAGCCCTCGGGCGTGACGTCGGCCTGCTCGTTCTCGATCCAGGAGCCCGAGGGGTAGAACACGGAGGTGCCGGTGACCCAGTTTGTCTGGGCATCGGTGTGCTTGATGCCCTCGCCGCCGGGCTCGAAGTATCCGGCCTCGACAGCCTCGGCCATCGCGTCGTACGCCTGCACGATCGCGTCCTGCTCGAAGGCCCCCTCCTCGAGCGAGTCGATCTTCGTGAGCACCTCGGGGCCGCCGAGCTTCGCAGCCATCGACAGCGCCATCTCCTGGTAGTAGTTCGAGGCGTTCTGGCCGCCGTAGGAGAACAGGTAGCGCCCCTCGTCCTTGACCTCTTCGCCGAGCGCCATGAGATCCTCCCAGGTCTCCGGGACGCTCCAGCCCTTCTCCTCGAACTCCGAGGCGGAGTACCACAGTGCGAACACGGTGTAGACGTAGTTCATGCCGAGGAACGTGCCGTCGAACATCCCGGGCGAGGTCACGCCGGGCAGCAGGTTGTCCTCGACCGTGCCCTCGGCGTCCAGCATCGGAGCGGCCAGCAGATCGCCCAGATCCGCCAGCTGCGGCACGAGACCGTCGATCGCGAGCTTCTGGGCCCCGGAGTTGTCGAACAGATCGGGCGGGGTGCCGCCGGCGAACTGCGGTTGCAGGTCCTGCTGGATGTTCACCGTCCCGGAGACGTCGACCTCTGCCTCGGGATAGAGCTCGGTGTACTTCTCGCCCGCGTCCTCGGCGTACTGGGTGCCGTAGCCGCCGTCGAAGATGACTGCGGTCACCGGTGAGGCGCCGTCCACACCCAGCGGGTTCTCTTCGGTGACCTCGCCCTCACCGGTCACGGAGCCGCCGCCCTCCGTCTCCTCGCCACCGCCGCCACCGGCACAGGCGGCGAGCACGGACGCACCCGCGCCGGCGCCGGCGAGGGCCAGGAAGCTGCGGCGCGAGGCTCCGAGACGCTCGAGCGGAGTCATGTCGTCAGAGGGGATGGTGCCCATGGGGACCTCTTTCATCCTTGAAAGGGTCGGGCCACGCACTGCAGCGTGCGCGCCCGACGAGTGGTAGACGACACACTACGACGTCTCCCCTCATTTCCCGGACACCTGGCGTCCCGGTGATGTCACGTTTCCATATACGCCGCCGTCGGCCTGCGCCCCTCGAGGCGACCGGAGGGACGCGGGCCGCGCACGTCCTGGGCCTGCGTCGAGCCGTCACCGACGCCCCGGGAGCGCCCTGCCGCCACCCAGCAGATTCGCGGAGCGCTGGTCTACGGTGTTCCCATGAGCCAGCCCCCGCAGTCCCCCCGGTCCGCCTCTCCGCTGACAGCACGCCTGTACCACCTCGAGTACCCGCGCTCGCTCGGGGTCTACAGCACATACCAGGAGGTCCAGTCCGTCGTGGACACCCTGGCGGACAACCACTTCCCGGTCCAGAGCACCCTGATCGTGGGCACCGACCTGAAGCTGATGGAGCGCGTGACCGGCCGTAAGACCTGGCCCCGCGTGATCGGCCAGGGCGTCCTGTCCGGACTCTGGATGGGTCTCTTCCTGGGCCTTCTGCTGCTGCTGATCAATCCCGGGAACTTCATGATCGTGGGGACCAGCATCCTCATGGGGATCGTCTTCTTCACCGTCTGGACCGTGATCGGGTACGCGATGACGGGCGGCAAACGCGACTTCACGTCCATGACCTCGACCATCCCCATGCAGTACGAGCTGCTGGTCGAGCACAAGCACGCCGCGCAGGCCCGGCAGATCCTGGCGGACTCGGGCGCTGGTCCCCTGCCCGCAGCCGCCACGGCGACCGCGCCGATGCCCGGCCACTCCCCCGCTCCGCACGGAGCCGGCCAGTACGGTGCGCCGACCCCGCAGCAGCCGCCCCTCCCGCAGCAGACGGC
>JAAZLF010000038.1 GCA_012799425.1 Actinomycetales bacterium
ATCGACAACCACTGCCACCTCGACTTCGCCGACGGCGACGAGCAGCTGAGCGTGCCCGACCACGTCGCCCGGGCCGCAGCCGTCGGCGTCGACGCGCAGATCACCATCGGCTCGGATCTCGAGGCCGTGCGCTGGACCGCGGCGCTGCTCGCCTCCGAGGACTGCCCTGATTCCCTGCGCGGTGGTGTCGCCGTGCATCCCAACGAGGCGGCGCTGCATGCCCGCGGCCACGACCACGAGGGTCGTCCGCTGATCGGGCTCGACGAGGTGATTACCGAGGTGTCCGAGCTGCTGCGCGGGCCCGGGATGGTGACCGTGGGGGAGACGGGCCTGGACTGGTTCCGCACCTCCCGCCACGACGAGCAGGCCCGCGGCGCCCAGATCGAGTCCTTCCGCGCCCACATCGCGCTGGCGAAGGAGCTGGATCTGCCGCTGCAGATCCATGACCGTGACGCCCACCGCGACGTGCTCGACGTGCTCGAGGCGGACGGCGCCCCCGAGCGCACGGTCTTCCACTGCTTCTCCGGGGACGCCGAGTTCGCGCGCATCTGCGCGGACCGGGGGTGGTACCTCTCCTTCGCCGGCACCGTGACCTTCAAGAACGCCGGTGACCTGCGCGATGCGCTGGCCGAGGTGGGGCTCGGCCAGGTCATGGTCGAGACGGACGCGCCGTTCCTCACACCGGTGCCCTACCGCGGACGCCCGAACTCCTCGTACCTGCTGCCGCACACCATGGCCACCATCGCCGAGGTCACGGGCACGGACCTGGATCAGGCCTGCCGCACCGTGCGGGCCACCACGCAGAGCGTGTACGGCTGGCCCGAGGCGGTGGCCGCATGAGCACCGAGGACCCCTCGAGACCGGGCCCGCTGCTCAGCGCCCGTGACATCCGCGAGCTCGCCGAGGCCGCCGGGATCCGGCCCTCGAAACAGCGCGGACAGAACTTCGTGATGGACCCCAACACGGTGCGCACCATCGTGAGCCGCGCCCGTATCGAGACGGGGCAGCCGGTGCTCGAGATCGGCCCCGGGCTGGGCTCCCTCACCCTCGGACTGCTCGAGGCGGGGGCCGACGTCGTCGCCGTCGAGCTGGATCGGGGCCTGGCCGAGCTGCTGCCGCACACGCTCGCGGCCCGGGAGATCGACGCCGACCGCTTCCGGCTGGTGCACGATGACGCGCTGCAGGTCACCGAGCTGCCCGCGCTCCCGCATGCCGGAGCGCCGACCGCGCTGGTCGCGAACCTGCCCTACAACGTGGCCACACCCATACTGCTGACGATGCTCGAGCGCTTCGAGACGCTGCGCAGCGCGCTGGTGATGGTGCAGTCCGAGGTGGTGGACCGTCTCACCGCCGGGCCGGGCTCACGCACCTATGGCGGCCCCAGTGTGAAGGCCGCCTGGTACGGCCGGGCCGTGCACGCCGGGCGGATCTCGCGACAGATCTTCTGGCCCGTCCCCAACGTCGACTCCGCCCTCGTGGAGCTCGTGCGGCACGAACAGCCGCTGGGCACGCCCCAGGAGCGCGAGGCCGTCTTCGCCGTCATCGACGCCGCCTTCGCCCAGCGCCGCAAGACCCTGCGCGCCGCGCTGTCCGGCTGGGCCGGCTCCGCGACGCGGTCCGAGGCGATCCTGCGCGGCGCCGGCATCGACCCCGCGGCCCGGGGCGAGACGCTCGAGATCGAGCAGTTCCGTGCGATCGCGCGCGCCGAGGAGGAGATCACCTGATGGCCCTGCCATTGCAGCGGGTCGTCGTGCGGGCCCCGGGCAAGATCAACCTCTCGCTCATGGTCGGCGCGGTCGACGACCGCGGCTACCACTCGCTGGCCACCGTGTTCCAGGCGGTGGACCTCTACGAGACGGTGACCGCGACTCGAGCCGAGGAGCTGAGCCTTCGGATGAGCTCGGATGTTCCCGGCGAGCTCCCGCTGGATGGCAGCAACCTCGCTCTGCGCGCCGCCGAGCTGCTGCGTCAGGAGTGCGGTGTGGACCACGGCGCGGCGCTGCACGTGCACAAGCAGGTCCCCATCGCCGGGGGCATGGGCGGAGGCTCTGCCGACGCCGCGGCCACCCTGGTGGCGCTGGATCGTCTGTGGGGGACCCACCTGGGCGCTGAGCGTCTGCGCCGCCTTGGCGCACAGCTCGGAGCCGATGTCCCCTTCGCGATGCTGGGCCACACCGCGCTGGGGCGCGGCAACGGCGCGGATCTCACCACCGTCCTCACCCACGGCGAATGGACCTGGCTGCTCGCCGTGCCCGGCGGGCACCTCTCCACCCCGGCGGTGTTCCGTCGATTCGACGAGATCGCGCTGGCCGCCGGACGGTCGCTGGCAGAGCATCCGCAGCTCGACGAACGCCAGCTGCAGGCCCTCAGCGGGGCGAACATCGAACTGCTCGCCGACACGCTGCACAACGACCTGCAGATCGCGGCGTTCGCGCTCCATCCTGGTCTGGAGCCCGTCGTGGAGGCCGCGGAGCGGCTCGGCGCTCAGGCCGCTCTGGTCAGCGGCTCCGGGCCGACGGTTGCCGTGCTGGTCGAGGACGAGGCACAGGCCCGCTCGATCGGGGCCGGCCTGATGCGGGACTCCCTGGTCGAGACCTGCCTGGTGGCGCGGGGCTCCGCACCGGGCGCGAGCGTCCTCGAGGAGAGCTGAGCGCCGCGGCGCTCGTCAGCCGAGCAGCTCCGACAGCTCCAGCCAGCGCTCCTCGAGCTGTTCGATCTCCGCGTCGACGGCACGGAGGCGCTCGGTGACCTCCTGCAGTCCCACGAAATCGGACTGGTCGTGCTCGGCGAGCTCCGTGTGCAGCGACGCGGTCTGCTTCTCGAGCTTCTGGATCCGGCGCTCGGCCGCGCCGAGCTCCTTCTGCGCCGCATGAGCCTCGGCGCCGGACAGCCCTGCCGCCGCCTCCGAGGGAACCGGTGCCTTTGCACCGCCGGTGCCGCCAGCGCCGCTCGGGACACCTGCGGCTGTGCTCTGGCGGCTCTCGCTCTCCGCGCGCAGCGCGAGATACTGCTCGACTCCTCCCGGCACGTGCCGCACCGCCCCGTCCAGCACCGCGTACTGGGTGTCGGTGACGCGCTCGAGCAGGTACCGGTCGTGGGAGACCACGACCAGCGGGCCGGGCCACGTGTCCAGCAGATCCTCCATCGCGGCCAGCATGTCGGTGTCCATGTCGTTGGTCGGCTCGTCGAGGACCAGCACGTTCGGCTCCTCGAGCAGGGTGAACAGAAGGTTCAGCCGGCGCTGCTGGCCACCGGAGAGCGCGCCGACGCGGGCCTTCTGATGCGCGGTGGTGAAGCCCAGGCGCTCGAGCAGCTGACCGGGGGAGACCTCGTCCTTCCCCGCACGGAAGGTGGTCCGGTATCGGGCGACCACGTCGCTGATGCGGGAGTCGAGGTGCTCCTCGAGCCCTTCCAGCCGCTGGGACACTTCGCGCACCGTGACCGTCTTGCCGCGCTTGACCCGACCGGCCTGCGGCTCGAGCTTCCCGGTGATCAGCGCCAGCAGCGTCGACTTGCCCGCCCCGTTGGGCCCCAGCACACCGATCCGATCCGCCGGTCCGATGTGCAGGGTGACGTCGTGCAGCACGGTGCGGTCGCCGTAGCCCGCATCGACGTCGAGCAGGTCGAGCACGTCGCGTCCGAGCCGGGAGGTGGCCAGCTGCGTCAGCTCCACGGTGTCGCGTGCGGGGGGCTCCCCGGCGATGAGCTCGTTGGCGGCTTCGATGCGGAACTTCGGCTTCGAGGTCCTGGCGGGGGCACCGCGCCGCAGCCAGGCCAGCTCCTTGCGCATCAGGTTCTGTCGCTTCGACTCGATGGCCGCCGCCTGCCGGTCGCGTTCGACGCGCTGCAGCACATAGGCCGCGTAGCCGCCCTCGAAGGGCTCGACGATCCCGTCATGCACCTCCCACATCCGGGTGCAGACCGCGTCGAGGAACCACCGGTCGTGGGTGATGACCACGAGCCCGCCGTCCTTCGGGCTCCACCGTCGGCGCAGATGCTCGGCGAGCCAGGCGATGCCCTCGACGTCGAGGTGGTTGGTGGGCTCGTCCAGCAGCAGCACGTCCCAGTCGCCCACCAGCAGCTCGGCGAGGTGGACGCGCCGCAGCTGCCCGCCGGAGAGCCCGTCGAGCGGGGCCGCGAGATCGATTCCTCCGAGCAGCCCGGCCAGCACGTCGCGGGTCCTCGCGTCGGAGGCCCACTCGAACTCGGGTCGGTCGCCGAGCACCCGCTGCTGCACCGTGGTGCCCTCGGTGGCCTCGTCCTGCTGGCTCAGCACGCCGACGCGCACACCGCCGCGCACGGTGACACGGCCCGAGTCGGGCTCCCGGGTGCGGGCGAGCAGGCGCAGCAGGGTGGATTTGCCATCGCCGTTGCGTCCCACCACCCCGATCCTGTCGCCTTCGTCGATGCCGATGGTGATGTCGTCCAGCAGCACGCGGTCGGGCAGTGCGACGTGCAGGGACTGGGTGCCGAGCAGATGGGCCATGCGAACAGGCTCCTCAGAGTGCGGGGTGGACGGTGCGGCGTGCGGTTGCCGGCCGCGGCCGGCGGGCCACCGGGCCTCACCGGGGGTGGGCGTCGTCCGATTCGAAGGTCAGCAGGAGGGCGCGGAGCGTGTCCGCGAGGGCGGACCGCCCATCGGGCGCGAGCGGCTCGAGCAGCCCTTGCTCGGCCTCCAGCAGCCGCTCCATGGCCGCGTCCACCCGGGCTACGCCGTCGGCGCGCAGCCGCACCTCGACGGCGCGGCCGTCATGGGGACTGCGGTTCTTGCTCACGAGCCCCCGGGAGACGAGCTTGTCGATCCGGGTCGTCATGGTGCCGCTGGTCACCATGGTCTCGTGCATGAGCGCACCGGGCGAGAGGGCGTCCTCGCCGCTGCGACGCAGCGCGGAGAGCATGTCGAACTCCCAGCCTTCGAGCCCGGCCTCGCTGAAGGCGCTGCGGCGCGCGACCTCGAGGTACCGCGAGAGGCGGGAGATGCGCGAGAACACGGTCAGCGGAGCGACGTCGAGGTCGCTGCGCGCCCGACGCCAGCCCTCGACGATGCGGTCGACCTCGTCGTGGCGCGATGCGGTGGCATCCTCAGGCGAATGGGGCATGGGTCGAGTCTAGATCCCCGTCACCCGCGAGCGCCGCCGCGCAGCGTCGGGGTCCTCTGCAGTGCGCTCAGGCCGTACCAGGAGAGGTTGATCATACGCGCGGCGACGATCTCCTTCGACGGCTCACGGGTCTCCAGCCACCACTGCCCGGTGTAGGCCACCATCCCCACCAGCATCTGCGCGTACAACGTGGCGTCGCGGGCGGCGTAGGAGTGGAGGGTGAGCTGGGCGGCGAGGATCTCCTCGACCCGCCGGGCGACGTCGGTCAGCAGGGAGGAGAAGGTGCCCACGCCGTGGCTGACGGGGGAGTCGCGCACCAGTATCCGGAATCCGTCCTCGTTCTCGTCGATGTAGGACAGGAACGACAGCGCCGCCTGCTCCATCAGCACGCGGGGGTGGGCACGCTGGTCCTGCAGGGAGCCCTCCAGCTCGCTCAGCAGTGTCGAGACCTCCCGGTCCACGACCACCGCGTACAGCCCCTCCTTGCCGCCGAAATGCTCGTAGACGATGGGCTTGGAGACCTTGGCACGTGCCGCGATCTCCTCGACGGTCGTCATGTCGAAGCCCTTCTCGGCGAACAGGCGCCGTCCCACCGAGACCAGCTGCTCGCGCCGTTCCTTGCCCGTCATCCGGGTCGATCGACCGCGGGATGCCCCGTTCTCCACCATGGCCGGAGTCTCCCACACCACCGGGCGGCGACCGCCGAGGCGGAACGCCCCGAGAGGAGAGACGAAGAGAGATGACAAGGGAGGAAGAGAGGGCGAGCACCCGAGCAGCGGGAGGCGGAGCCGGAGGGCGTCCGGCTGACGATAGGATCGGGCCGCGCCCGCAGCGCCCCGACGTGCACCGCACTCCCGAGTGCCGACCGGTCGGGGCCCCCGACGGGCGTGATCCGCCATGGTGTAATCGGCAACACCTCAGATTTTGGTTCTGAAGTTTCAGGTTCGAGTCCTGATGGCGGAACGCTCACCGCCCCCGCGGCGGTGCCGCAGAGCTCACCCGTCGATCCCGAGGAGCCGCTGACGTGGGAATCGCTGAGACCCCTGCCCCTGCCGCCGTGATCGTCCTGGCCGCAGGTGCCGGGACCCGAATGAAGTCCCGGATGCCGAAGGTGCTCCACGAGATCGGGGGCAGATCCCTCCTCGTGCACGCCGTCGGCGCCGCGGAGGGCGCCGGACCCGCGGAGCTGGTGGTCGTGCTGCGTCACGAGCGCGAGCGGGTCGCCGAGCATCTGGCGCAGCACGCCTCCGAGGTCTCCGTCGCCGATCAGGACGAGATCCCCGGGACCGGGCGCGCGGTGCAGTGCGGTCTCGAGCAGGTCGTCGCGACCGAGGGCACCGTGCTAGTCACCTACGGCGACGTCCCCCTGCTGGATCCGGCGACCCTGCGCGACCTGGTCGCCGCGCACGAGGCGGCCGCCGCCGCGGTCACCGTGCTGAGCGCCCGTGTGCCCGATCCCACCGGCTACGGCCGCATCCTGCGCAGCGAGGACGGCTCCGAGGTGCTCGGCATCGTCGAGCACAAGGACGCCGATGAGTCCCAGCGCGCGATCGACGAGATCAACTCCGGGATCTATGCCTTCGATCTGGCAGTGCTGCGCGATGCGCTCAGCCGGATCGGGACCGACAACGCCCAGGGCGAGATGTACCTCACCGATGTGCTGTCGATCGCCCGCCAGGACGGCCGGCGGGTGCGGGCCTCCGTCACGGAGGACGTGATGATGGTCGAGGGCGTCAACGACAGGGTGCAGCTCGCCCAGCTCGGCGCGGAGATGAACCGTCGCATCCTCGAGCGCCACATGCGCGCCGGGGTCACCATCGTGGATCCCGCCACGACCTGGATCGACGCGGACGTCACCATCGCTCAGGATGCGGTCGTGCTCCCGGGCGTGCAGCTCCATGGCGCGACCGATATCGGCGAGGAGGCCGTGATCGGCCCGGACACCACGCTGCGGGACACCGAGGTCGGCGCCCGTGCAGAGGTGGTCCGCTCCCATGTGCTGCTCGCGGTGATCGGTGAGGGGGCTGACGTCGGCCCGTTCTCCTACCTGCGTGCAGGGACGCAGCTGGGGGCGGGCGGAAAGATCGGCGGCTTCGTCGAGACGAAGAACGCCGTGATCGCCCAGGGCGCGAAGGTGCCCCACCTCAGCTATGTCGGCGACGCGGAGATCGGTGAGGGCAGCAACATCGGTGCCGGCACGATCGTCGCGAACTACGACGGCGTGGACAAGCACCGCACCACGGTCGGCAAGCACGTGCGTGTGGGCTCCGACAACATCCTCGTGGCCCCGGTCAGCATCGGGGACGGCGCCGCGACCGGCGCCGGGACCACGGTCCGCAAGGACGTGCCGCCGGGCGCCCTGGGCGTCAGCGCGGTCTCGCAGCGGAACATGGAAGGATGGACCCTGCGACGCCGTGCGGGGACCGCCGCCGGGGATGCGGCACGTGCCGCCCTCGGCACCGAAGAAGGGGCCGCTGACAGGACGCCTGCAGGAACTGCCGCCGAAGAGCACAAGGAGCACGAGCAGCGATGAGCGAAATCGTCACCACTGGGGAGAAGCGTCTGGTCCTCGCTTCCGGACGGGCCCATCCCGTCCTCGCACAGGAGGTCGCTGCCGAGCTCGGCGTCGAAGTCCTGCCGATGGACGCCTGGGACTTCGCGAACGGGGAGATCTACGTGCGGTACGGCGAGTCCGTGCGCGGCACCGACGTCTTCATCCTGCAGTCCCACCCCGCTCCGATCAACACCTGGGTGATGGAGCATCTGATCATGATCGACGCGCTCAAGCGCGCGTCGGCCAAGCGGATCACCGCGATCGCTCCGAGCTTCCCCTACGCCCGCCAGGACAAGAAGCACCGCGGGCGCGAGCCGATCTCCGCGCGACTGGTCGCGGATCTCTACGAGACCGCCGGCGCGGACCGGATGATCTCCGTGGATCTGCATGCCCCGCAGGTGCAGGGCTACTTCAACCGCCCGGTGGACCACCTCATGGCGCTGCCGATCCTCGCGGACTACATCCAGGAGAAGTACGGCGAGGAGGACATCGCCGTGGTCTCCCCGGACGCGGGCCGCATCCGTGTCGCGGAGCAGTGGGCCAAGAAGCTCGGCGGCGTGAACCTCGCCTTCATCCACAAGTCGCGCGACATCAACCGGCCCAACCAGGCCGTCGCCAAGCGCGTGATCGGTGACGTCGAGGGCAAGACCTGCATCCTGGTCGACGACATGATCGACACCGCCGGGACCATCGTGCAGGCGGCGGACGCCCTCGTCGCCGACGGTGCGCATTCGGTGGTCATCGCCACCACGCACCCGATCCTCTCCGATCCGGCCACGGAGCGCCTCAAGAACAGCTCCGTGCGCGAGGTCGTGTGCACCAATACGCTGCCGGTCCCGGCGGAGAAGCAGTTCGATCGGCTCACCCAGCTGTCGATCGCGCCGCTGCTCGCCCGGGCGATCCGCGCCGTCTTCGACGACGGCTCGGTCACGAGCATCTTCGACGGCGAGGTCTGAGCGCTTCGACGCTCACCTGCCCGCTGCAGCGACGAGGCCCCGCTCCCGAGGGGAGCGGGGCCTCGTGCCGTGCGGGCCGGGGCTCAGATCAGGAACCTGTTGCCCTTGACCAGGCGGTGCCAGCGGGCGCCCAGGCCCACGTGGTCGCCTGCGGCCAGGCCCGCCATGGCGATGACGGCCACGGCCAGCAGCAGGTGCGTGTCGTAGAGGGGGTTGCTCGCGATCGGGAAGGCGGCCAGGTACATCAAGGTGTACATCGCCGCGGCCGATGTGGCTGCCACACGGGTGCCGATGCCCAGCATCAGCGCCGCCCCCACGCCCAGCAGACCGACCATGAACAGCACATCCGTGATCGGGTTGATCGACAGGAAGAACTCCCACACTCCTGCGAAGGGGTTCCCGTTCGCGATCGAGCCGCCGAGGAACCCGCTGGTGGGCGAGCCGCCGTTGACCCAGGCGCCATCTGTGGGGGTGGAGAAGCCCAGTCCGAAGGTCTTGTCGAGGAACGCCCACAGGAAGGTGAAGCCGATCATCAGACGGGCGACCCCGAGGACGGTGTAGCCCCAGCCCTTCTTCTCGGTGCCGGCGGCGGCCTGGGCGGGCGCGGCGGGGAGGG
>JAAZLF010000006.1 GCA_012799425.1 Actinomycetales bacterium
AACACCTCCGACTACGTCATGACCCCCGAGAGTCAGACCCTCTCGGTGCTGGTGGAGAACAAGCCCGGCGTGCTCACGCGCGTCACGGCGCTGTTCTCGCGCCGCGGGTACAACATCTCCTCGCTCGCCGTCGGGCCGACCGAGCACCCGGAGATCTCCCGGATCACCGTGGTGGTCGATGTCGACCAGCGACGTCTCGAGCAGATCACCAAGCAGCTGAACAAGCTGGTCAACGTGCTCAAGATCGTCCAGCTGGACGCCCGCTCGACGGTGCAGCGCGAGCTCATCCTGATCAAGGTCACCGCGGACAACTCCACTCGCACCTCGGTGCTGGAGATCGTGCAGATGTTCCGCGCCAAGGTGGTCGACGCGGCCGCCGACTCGGTGACCGTCGAGGCCACCGGCACGCAGGACAAGCTCACCGCGCTGCTGGGGATGCTCGAGTCCTTCGGCGTTCGGGAGATCGTGAAGTCCGGTGAGGTCGCCATCGGCCGCGGCGGCCGTGCGATCACCGACCGCAGCCTGCTGGGCTGACCCGCTTCGGCGACGTCTTCACAGGTGAGACAGTCGCCCACCATTCAAGACAAGCGGCGATAGGATCGACCTGTCGCACGCACCCCGACCATCGAAGGAGCACAACGTGGCTGAGATCTTCTACGACGACAACGCCGATCTGTCCATCATCCAGGGCAAGAAGGTCGGCATCGTCGGCTTCGGCTCCCAGGGCCACGCCCATGCGCTGAACCTGCGCGACAGCGGCGTCGAGGTCCGTGTGGGCCTGCGCGAGGGCTCGAAGTCCCGCGCCAAGGCCGAGGAGCAGGGCCTGGGCGTCGGCACCGTCGCCGAGGTCGCCGAGTGGGCCGATCTGATCATGATCCTCACCCCGGACCAGGATCAGCGGAAGGTCTACGCCGACTCGATCCAGCCGCACCTGAGCGAGGGCAAGGCGCTCGCCTTCGCCCACGGCTTCAACATCCGCTTCGGCTACATCGAGGTCCCCGCGGGCGTCGACGTGCTGCTGATCGCGCCGAAGGCCCCGGGGCACACCGTGCGCCGCGAGTACGTCGCCGGGCGCGGCATCCCGGACATCGTGGCCGTCGAGCAGGACGCCACCGGTTCCGCCTGGGATCTCGCGCTGTCCTACGCCAAGGGCATCGGCGGCACGCGCGCCGGCGTCATCAAGACCACCTTCACCGAGGAGACCGAGACCGACCTGTTCGGTGAGCAGGCGGTGCTCTGCGGCGGTATGAGCCACCTGGTCCAGGCCGGCTTCGAGACCCTCGCCGAGGCGGGCTACCAGCCCGAGATCGCCTACTTCGAGGTGCTCCACGAGCTCAAGCTGATCGTGGACCTGATGTTCGAGGGTGGCATCGCCAAGCAGCGCTGGTCGATCTCCGACACCGCCGAGTACGGCGACTACGTCTCCGGCCCGCGCGTCGTGACCGCCGATACCAAGAAGGCCATGAAGGAGGTCCTCGCGGACATCCAGAGCGGCGCCTTCGCCAAGCGCTTCATCGATGACCAGGACGCGGGCGCGCCCGAGTTCAAGGAGCTGCGCGAGGACGAGGCGAAGCACCAGATCGAGGTCGTCGGCAAGGACCTGCGCAAGATGTTCTCCTGGAGCGCACAGCCGATCGACGAGGACTACGTCGAGGGCAGCGCCGCACGCTGATCGACCCTCTTCGTCGCGATGGCGGGTGCACCCTCAGGGGTGCGCCCGCCGTCGTCGTTCGTGAATGATGTGCGACGATCGACACGCAGTGCGGGGCTGGCCCGTGCGGGCCGGCAGGGGAGGGGTGCGCATGGCGCAGCGTGTGACCACACGACGAACGGCACTGGCAGGGCTCGGGGCCCTGGGTGTGATGACCTCGGCAGGAGCCTGTTCGTTCCTGCCCGGTCTCGACGAGGACGAGGAGCCCTCGGGCGCACAGGCGCCTCAGGACGAGGCCGGGTCGAGCGAGCAGGCGGAGGAGCCCTCCGAGGAGCCGACCGAGCGGCCGGGGAGCACCTTCGACGCCTGGGCGAGCGAGGACGATCTCGATCTCGTCGAGCTCGACCTCGCCGCGGCCGATGAGGAGTTCGGCACCACCAAGGGGCAGCTCGAGCGCGAGGACCGGTACGGGGGGTGGTGGTCTCCGGGCTTTCCCGAGGAATCCCCGGTCTTCACGATGGAGCCGCAGCGCATCGACGAGCGCGCCGAGAAGATCTTCGGCGGTCGCGAGGAGGTGAGCACGGTCGCCACCAGCGTCCTGGTGCAGACGATCGTGCAGATCCTCGACACGCCGCTGCTGCTCGAGGCGGACAACTCCCGCTCCGGCGAGGTCGCTCCCGCACTGGTCGAGGCCTTCGGCCTCGAAGGTGTCGATGTGGCGGCCTTCGACGGTCTGTTCGCCGATATGCCCGTGTCCGGCATGCAGGACTCTGAGCGGGGGCTCCCCGAGGGGTACGATTTCGAGCCGCTCGAGTACCCGGCCGACGGGCCCCGGATGAGCATCCTCGCGGCCTCCGCTGAGGTGGAGCACCTCGAGATCGAGGGTCTCAGCGGGCCCCTGTTCCTGGCCTCGGTGCGCGGCGCGCTCCCGGTGCGGCACGATGGCGAGGAGCTCCCGTTGGTGCGGAGCGTGACCTACGGCCTCGCCATGGACGAGGCCAACGGCACCGTGTTCATGGTCTACCGCGTCCACTCCGCGCCGAGCGTGCACATAGAGGATCCCGCCTCCCTCCCGCTGGTCGAGGGCACGGAGGTGCCGCAGGACTGGACCGAGCACACCGTACGGGGCCTGACGCTCGCGCTGCCGCCCGGGACGGGGGAGCCGGAGGTGACCGAGGTGGGGCTGATGTTCCAGGACGGGGATCAGCGGGGTGCGGTCCTGCGCACCGGGCTGGGAACGCCCTCGCCCTACCCCCTCTCCGCGACCCGCTACGTGGCACGCGCCGAGGTGCCCGGGGCTGACCTGGCCGTCCTGTCCGTCGGCTTGGGCCTCGACTCGTCGTACACCGTGACCGTCACCCTCCACCGGGAGGATGAGCAGTTCGCGGTTCAGCTGCACGACGTGGACGAGGAGGAGGCCCCGCTCCTGGCGCATCGACTCATCGCAGGACTGGATCTCGCATCCTGACCGAGATGACCGAATGGCGGACAGGGCAGTAGTCTGTGCTCGGCCCTGACGACGGCTCCTGCCGCCGCCGCCGAATCGTCCCGGAAGGTACCCCAGTGACCCGTCCCGTCGTGCTGCTCGCCGAAGAACTCTCGCCCGCCACCATCGAGGTCTTCGGCGATGATGCCGATGTCCGCCACGTCGACGGCACCGACCGCGGTGCCCTGCTCGAGGCCGTCACCGACGCCGATGCGCTCCTGGTGCGCTCCGCGACACAGGTCGACGCGGAGGTCTACGCCGCGGCCACGCAGCTGAAGGTCGTCGCTCGTGCCGGTGTGGGACTGGACAACGTGGACGTGCCCGCCGCCACCAGCGCCGGCGTCATGGTCATCAACGCGCCGACCTCCAACATCACCTCCGCTGCGGAGCTCGCGGTCGCACTGATCCTCGCCTCGATGCGCAACCTCGGCCGGGCCGACGCCTCCGTGAAGGCCGGCAGGTGGGAGCGCAAGCAGCTCACCGGCGTCGAGCTGCTGGGCAAGACCGTCGGCGTGGTCGGCTTCGGCCGCATCGGCCAGCTGGTCGCCGAGCGCCTGGCGCCCTTCGGCGTCGAGCTGCTCGCCTACGACCCCTACGTCAACCACACCCGCGCCGCCGAGCTGGGTGCTCGCGTGGTCGAGCTCGACGAGCTGATGCGCGAAGCGGACGTGGTCACCGTGCACATGCCCAAGACCCCGGAGACCACCGGCCTGATCGGTGCCGAGCAGTTCGCGCTGGCCAAGCCGTCCCTCCACGTGGTCAACGCCGCCCGCGGCGGTCTGATCGACGAGGAGGCGCTGTACGACGCGCTCTCCTCCGGGAAGATCGCCGGCGCGGCGCTGGACGTCTACAGCTCCGAGCCGCCCACGGCCTCCGAGACCGCGAAGCGGCTGCTCGAGCTCGAGAACATCACCCTCACCCCGCACCTGGGCGCCTCGACCGCCGAGGCCCAGGAGAAGGCCGGCGTCGCCGTGGCGAAGTCCGTGCGCCTGGCGGTCGCCGGGGAGCTCGTGCCCGATGCGGTCAACGTCGCCGGCGGCGCGATCGACGACGTGGTGCGCCCCGGCGTGGCGCTGGCCGACCGCCTCGGCCAGCTGTTCACCACCTTGGCAGGGGAGTCGCCCGAGCTGCTCGACATCGAGGTCCACGGCGAGATCGCCTCCCGGGATGTCACCGCGCTGAAGCTCTCCGCCCTGCGCGGCGTGTTCCGCTCCGTGGTCACCGAGCAGGTCAGCTACGTCAACGCCCCGGTCCTGGCCGAGGAGCGCGGGATCACGGTGCAGCTGGTGACTGATGAGAGCACCGAGCGGTTCCGCAACGTCATCACCCTGCGCGGCACCCTGCGCGACAGCACGGTCGTCACCGTCTCCGGAACGCTCAGCGGCGTGGACCAGGAGCACAAGCTCACGGAGGTTTTCGGCCACGCCCTGGACGTCCCGCTGAGCGACCACCTGCTGATCATCCGCTACGAGGACGGCCCGGGCCTGATCGGCCAGTACGGCCTCCGCCTCGGCGAGG
>JAAZLF010000398.1 GCA_012799425.1 Actinomycetales bacterium
GGATGGCTGCCGCAGCGCCCCGTGAGTCAGCGCCCGCGCCGGTCACCGGTGAGCGGACGGCACCTCCCGTCCCACCTGCCCAGGGCCCGACGGGGGTGCACCAGGCGCCCCCTCCGCCGGCTGTACCCACCGGGCAGCGACCGGTGCAGCAGCCGCCTGCGCAGCCCTCTGTGGCACCGCGGCAGGGCGTCTCAGCACCTGCGCAGCAGTCCGCGCCCCCGCCCCAGCAGTCCGCGCCCCTGCGTCAGCAGTCCGCGCCGTGGGAGCACACCGGGCCGCCCCCGCCCTCACACCAGCCGCCGCTTGCCCAGCAGCAGCAGCCTCGGGGGATCACGCCGACCGGACCGCAGGGATCTCCTGCGGCCCCTGCACCCGGCGGGCAGGACACCGGGGAGGACGACTCCCCCACCCAGGAGCGTCGCATCGACTCGATCGTGCCCCGCTGAGCTCCTCCGAGCCTCCGGAGACCGCCGCAGACGGATCGGTGCCACACCTCTGTCCGCCGTCCTGTGCCACCATCGGGGCATGCGTGCAGTGCTCCAGAGGGTCGACGGTGCCGAGGTCCGGGTCGAGGGCGAGGTGGTCGGAGCCGTCGAGGGTGAGGGCCTGCTGGCCCTGATCGGCGTGACCCATGACGACGGGCTCGAGCAGGTCACCACAATCGCTCGGAAGATCTGCGAGCTGCGCATCCTCGAGGGAGAACGCTCGGTGCTCGACGCCGCAGCGCAGGTCCTGGTGGTCTCGCAGTTCACCCTCTATGGCGATGCGCGCAAGGGCCGCAGGCCCTCCTGGAGCGGCGCCGCCCCCGGGCCCGTGGCCGAGCCGTTGGTGGAGCAGGTGGTCGAGGCGATCCGTGCTCGCGGGGTCACTGCAGCGACGGGACGCTTCGGTGCGCAGATGCGGGTGGGGCTCACCAATGACGGGCCGTTTACCATCCTGCTCGAGGCCTGAGGACCGCCTAGGGCAGCATCAGGACATCAGCAGCGCGCTCAGCTCCACGACGCTCTCCACGCGCGCGATGTCAGCCCGCTGCTCGGCGACGCCGCCGTATCCCCAGCCGGCCAGCAGCGCCGGCACGCCGTGCCGGGCCGCGCCCTCGGCGTCGTGGATCCGGTCGCCGATCATCACCGCCGGCACGGTCGCGGGTGCGATCCCAAGACGGCGCAGCACGCTGCCGATCACCTCCGCCTTGCCCGTCCGCCCGACGGCCCGGTCCGTGCCGCCGATCAGCGTGAGCTCCCCGGCCAGTCCCTGATGATCCAGCAGCCGTCGCGCGGTGATCTCGGGCTTGTTGGTCGCGACGGCGACGGTGCGCCCCTGCTCCGCCAGGCGCTGCAGCAGATCGAGGACCCCGGGATAGGGCGGGGCGGCCAGCACCCCGTTCGCCTGGTAGTGCTCGACGTAGGCGAGGCGCAGTTGCTCGGTCTTCTCGGCGCTGAGCCCCAGCGTGCCCTGGAGAGATTCCGTCAGCGGCGGTCCGATGAAGGTGCGCAGCACCTCCGGCGACGGCAGCTGCTCCCCGCTCACGGTGAAGGCGTGCTCGAGCGCGGCGACGATCCCGGGGCCGGAGTCGACCAGGGTGCCGTCCAGATCGAGCAGCACGACGGGGACGTGAGCAAGGGCGCCGGGCGCGGTGCTGAGCATGGGGACGAGACTAGCGCTCGTGGTCACCGCCGTTGCCGCTGTGCGAGCTGCTGTGCGAGCGCGGGACGGCTCCGTCCCGTTCGTGAAGTTGCGGATACGCAACGTCGTGAGCGCCCGCATGGGGCAAGGTCGTGAGCGCCCGCATGGGGCAAGTGCCGCATCGAGCAAGGGCCGGCTGCGGCAACCCGTGAGCACGTTCTGCGCTGTCGGTCGTGCGCGCGTAGGCTGGGACCATGACCTACACACTCGTGCTGCTCCGCCACGGCGAGAGCGACTGGAATGCGAAGAACCTGTTCACCGGCTGGGTCGATGTGGCCCTGAC
>JAAZLF010000399.1 GCA_012799425.1 Actinomycetales bacterium
ACCGGATGGTGCAGCTCTCCCGCGGTCAGGAGCTGGACCGCGACGAGCTGCTGGCACGCTTCGTGGACATGCAGTACGACCGCAACGACGTCGCCTTCGAGCGCGGCACCTTCCGCGTGCGCGGTGACACCGTCGAGATCATCCCGATGTACGAGGAGCTCGCGATCCGCATCGAGTTCTTCGGCGACGAGATCGATGCGCTCTACACCCTCCACCCGATGACCGGCGAGGTGATCCGGCAGGAGGAGCACATCCACATCTTCCCGGCCTCCCACTACGTGGCCGGTCCGGAGCGGTTGGCGCGGGCGATCGGCACGATCGAGGTCGAGCTCGCCGAGCGGCTCGAGGAGCTCGAGGCGCAGAACAAGCTGCTCGAGGCGCAGCGCCTGCGGATGCGCACCACCCATGATCTCGAGATGCTGCGGCAGATGGGCTCCACCAACGGCGTGGAGAACTACTCCCGCCATCTGGACGGGCGCGATCCGGGCACCGCCCCGAACACCCTCATGGACTACTTCCCCGAGGATTTCCTGCTGGTGATCGACGAGTCCCACGTGACCGTCCCGCAGATCGGCGCGATGTACGAGGGTGACCGTTCCCGCAAGCGCACGCTCGTCGACTTCGGGTTCCGCCTGCCCTCGGCGCTCGACAACCGCCCCCTGACCTTCTCCGAGTTCACCGAGCGCACCGGGCAGACCGTCTACCTCTCCGCCACTCCGGCCGAGTACGAGCTCGGGAAGTCCGACGGCTATGTCGAGCAGATCATCCGCCCCACGGGCCTGGTCGATCCCGAGGTGATCGTCAAGCCCGTCAAGGGCCAGATCGACGACCTCCGCGAGGAGATCGAGAAGCGTGTCCAGCGCGATGAACGCGTGCTTGTCACCACCCTCACCAAGCGCATGGCGGAGGACCTCACCGACTTCCTGCTCGAGAACGGGGTGCGCGTCCAGTACCTCCACTCGGACGTCGACACCCTGCGCCGTGTGGAGCTGCTGCGCTCGCTGCGCATGGGCGAGTTCGACGTGCTGGTGGGCATCAACCTGCTGCGTGAGGGCCTGGACCTGCCAGAGGTGTCGCTGGTGGCGATCCTCGATGCGGACAAGGAGGGCTTCCTGCGCTCGCGCACCTCGCTCATCCAGACCATCGGCCGTGCGGCCAGGAACGTCTCCGGCCAGGTGCACATGTACGCCGACCGGATCACCGAGTCGATGGAGTCCGCGATCGAGGAGACGAACCGGCGCCGCGAGAAGCAGATCGCGTACAACACCGAGCACGGCATCGATCCGACCCCGCTGCGCAAGCGGATCGCGGATGTCACCGACATGCTCGCTCGTGAGGACATCGACACCGACACCCTCATGGCCACCGACTACCGCTCGGGCAAGGAGCGCGTGGCGCGTGACCGTGCCCGCGCGAACTCCGTCGATTCGGTGCAGGGCCGCAAGGTCGACCTCGGGGACGATCCGGTGGGCGCGCTCACCGGCATGATCGATGAGATGACCGCTCAGATGCACCAGGCCGCCGAAGCGCTGAACTTCGAGGTCGCCGCACGCATGCGTGATGAGGTGCAGGAGCTCAAGAAGGAGCTGCGAGCCGTGCAGCGCTCCTGACGCGTTCAGGGCAAGGAGCCCTCACCCCTCGAGCTCCGCGCGGCGCCGGCCGAGTTCCCGCAGCGCATCGTGCAGCGGTGAGCCCTCGAACGGCAGGGCCCTGAGATCCGCCGCCCGCGCCGCCCGCAGGGCGAGCACCATGGCGCTGCGTGCGGCGGCCTGCGGCAGCCCGATCGAGTCGGCGAAGGCCGCCCAGTGACGCCGGCGGATCCTCGTCGTCCGGCCATCGATCGTCAGAGCAGTGGAGAAGTCCCGATACACGGCGGTGCAGGGGACGTCGTAGACGGGAGCCACGGTCCATCGCCCCTCTACGGAGCGGAGGATCGAGACGTTCTTCGCGTGCAGGTCGCCGTTGCCGGTGAGCCACGCGAAAAGGAACTGCAGGTAGAGAGCGCGAGCCGCGACCTTCGGAGCGGCCGTGCGCCGGGCCAGCGCCTTCGTCACCTCCTCGCTGCTGACCGTGTACTTCGCAGCGGGCAGGATATCCAGCACCTGGGCCGCGTCCTCCATGGCCAGGCGGTCGAGCGCTCCGTCCTCGCCGAGCACGCGGTCGAACCTCGTCACCAGCAGACCGGGAACGTCGTGCAGGTCTCGCACCACACGATGTCTGGCGACGGGGATCCGCAGCCCGCGGGCCGCACTCAGGTGCAGCGCCTCGTTCTCCACGAGGGGGGGTGCTCCGGCGAGTCGATCTTGAGCAGCGCTCGTTCACGGGAGGTCGTGAAGGGCGAGGTGAGCATGGTGGCTGATGCCTTGGACTGTACGCCGGGAAGTGCGTGACGGTCCGGTGCGTGGGTGAGCTCTCGGAAATCGAGGTGGGCGGGATCCGCATCGGCGAGCGGCGCAGGCTCCATCGGCGCGTTGCCGGTGGGCATCACCTGCACGTCTCCCGGTGCATCGGCGCCCACCGCGAGCAGAAGCGTCAGCTCGTCGTCCGCCGAGGTCTTCACCTCACGACGCAGCACGGTCAGACGGTGCCCCTCGGGGAGGAGCCCGGCAAAGAACGGCGGCAGCCCTCCACCTGGCCTGATCGTCGGAGCATCCGTGACGGGCAGCGTCGAAGCGACCGCGTCCCCCGCGTATCCGGAGTCGTAGCGGAACGTCACCTCTCCGGAGGGGGCACGGTCGAGGGAGCCGGCCAGAGACCCGCTCTTGTACACGTCAGCACGGGTGACCTGCCGCAAGGAGGTGAGCTCGGGAAGCGCGCTCATCGCGCGACTGCCAGCCGGAGGCCCAGCACATCGACCACGGCGAGGACGGCGCGCAGCCCGGGGCCTCCGGCGCCGGTCTCGATGTCACGGATCGTGCGGTCGGACAGCCCCGAGAGCTCGCCGAGCTGCTGCTGGGTG
This sequence comes from Actinomycetales bacterium, assembly GCA_012799425.1. Taxonomy (GTDB): domain Bacteria; phylum Actinomycetota; class Actinomycetes; order Actinomycetales; family Dermabacteraceae; genus Brachybacterium. The sequence continues at coordinate 2,960 of JAAZLF010000399.1, forward strand.
AGGCCGGCTTCTTTCCTCGCTGCGCGAATCGCAGCGCCGATCTCGGTGGCGACGTCCTCACCTGCGACCATGGCGGAAAGATCCTTCCGAAGAGTGTGTTTCTGGCTCCAGTCTGCCATGCCAGGCAGGATTTCGGAAGGATGCTTCCGGCGAGGCAGGGATGCGCTCTCTTCGGCGATGAATCCTCGGGTCGGGCTGCAGTACCGGAAGGATGCTTCCGAGTGCTGCGGAGCGGGGGTGCTTCGACCGTGCGCGCTTCAGGGTTCCGGCAGCAGCTCAGGGCAGTAGCCGGAGGGCGGCCCGCGCGGCCGAGCTGGGCTGGAAGGCGTTCCACACCAGGTGCACCGTGCGATGCGGGCCGCTGCGGACGGTGAGCGTCCGAGCGCCCTGGGCGGGGGCGAAGGGTTCAGGCAGCAGGGCGACGGCCAGTCCCGCGGAGACCAGCTCTCCGATCAGCTGCGCGGTGGAGGCCTCGTAGGGGACGCGGCGCACCAGGCCCGCAGCCCGGAACGCCCGGTCGCTCTGGACGCGGCCAGGGCTGCCCGTGGCGAAGTCCGCGAACGGCTCCTCGGCCAGCTCGGACAGGTCCACCGTGCCGCGATGGGCCAGCGGGTGCTCCTCGGGCACCACGGCCACCAGCGCCTCCTCGGCCAGCACCCGGTGCTCGACCCCCTGGGGGACGATGCCCGGGGCGAGACCGAGCACGGCCAGGTCGATCTCGTCCTCGCGCACCGCGGCGACGAGCTTGTCGCTCGCCCCGACGCGGAGCCTCACGTTCACCTCCGGATGGGCCTCGTGCAGGCGGTGCACCAGGGCGGGGATGTCCAATGCCGTGACCGTGGGAATCAGTCCGATGGTCAGGGTGCCGCTGACCACTCCGACCGCCGCCGTGGCCTCCGCCGCGGCGCGCTCGGCGGAGTCCAGACTGCTGCGGGCCCAGGGCAGGAACGCCTCTCCGGCCGCGGTGAGCTCGACCCGGCGGCTGGATCGTGCGAAGAGGGGCGTGCCGATCTCGTCCTCGAGCTTGCGCACCTGGTGGCTGAGCGCCGACTGGACCACGAAGCACTGCTGAGCCGCTCGGGTGAAGTTCCGGGTCTCGGCGACGGCCAGGACGTAGCGCAGCTGCTGCAGTTCCATGACGACGATCGTGCAACGCGATCGCTCGGATGACAAGCATGTGTTGGACTCATGTATGGACGCGGGGGAACAGTGGAGCACATGGCCACCGCCACCTCCGCCGTACCCGCCTCCCCGACCATGCCCGGGCGCGCTCCGGTGCTCTCGACCGCCTTCGCCCCCATGGTCTGGGGGACCACCTACGTGGTGACCACCCTGTTCCTGCCCGCGGATCATGCTCTGTGGTCCGGGGTGCTGCGCGCGCTTCCCGCCGGTCTGCTGCTATGTGTTCTGGGCAGGACGCGTCCGCGCGGGCACTGGTGGTGGAGGGTGCTCGTGCTCGGAACGCTGAACATCGGGGCGTTCTTCCCGCTGCTGTTCGTCGCGGCCTACCTCCTGCCCGGTGGGGTCGCGGCCATCTTCAGTGCCGCCAGTCCACTGCTCATCGCGGCTCTCGCACTCCCGCTGCTGTCTGAGCGTCCCACCGCGTGGCGAGTGTGCTGGGGAGTGCTCGCCGTCGTGGGCGTGGCGATGATGGTCCTCGCCCCAGGAGTCGAGCTGAACGCGCTCGGCGTGCTCGCCGGGATCGCGGCGCCGGTGAGCATGGCGGTGGGCACCGTGCTGAGCAAGCGCTGGGGCAGGCCCGCTGGTCCGGTGCCCTACGCCGGATGGCAGCTCACCGCCGGGGGTGCGGTGATCGTGCCTCTCGCGCTGCTGGTCGAGGGGCCCCCGCCCACCCTCGACGGTCCGGCCCTCGCAGGCTACGCCTGGCTGGGATTGATCGGCGCGGCCGTGGCATACACGCTCTGGTTCCACGGGGTGGGGAGGATGCCCGCAGGCGCGGTCGCTTTCCTGCCGCTGATCTCGCCGCTCGTCGCGGCCGTCCTGGGGTGGTGGGTGTTCGGAGAGCGCCTCACAGCATTCCAGGGGGTCGGATTCATGCTCGCGCTCGTCGCCGTTGCGAGCGCCCAGCGGATGCCGACTCGGCCCGCCCGATCGCGCGCCGAGCATGCTGTCCGCGATGATCGCCGCTTCGCGAGCCCGACGCGAGGCACCATGACCACGAAGGAGTACTCCGGATGAAGATCCTCATCATCGGAGCGACCGGCGCGGCCGGGTCCCGTCTCACCGACGAAGCCCTGCGCAGAGGGCACGATGTCACCGCGGCATCCCGCAGCACCCACCGAGGGCGCATTGCGCGGGCGCATTCCACGGCGCTCGACGGCTCCTCGTCCGCGCAGGTCACCGACCTCGCACTGGAGCACGACGTGGTCATCGGAGCCACCCGTCCGGCCCCCGGCCGGGAGGACGACATCGATGCCGTCACCGAAGGGATCGGTGAGGGCGCCCGCCGAGCGAGCCGACGGCTGGTCGTCGTCGGCGGTGCGGCGCCCCTGCGCGTCCCCGGGACCGCTCGGAGCGCGCTCGAGGAGCCGGCGTGGGTGCCTGCGAAGTTCCGAGCGATCGCGGCCGCCAGCAGCCGCCAGCTCGAGATCCTCCGAGCCATGCCCGACCTGGACTGGACCTACCTCGCCCCTGCTGCGGAATTCGGCCCTGGAACACGCACGGGTTCCTACCGCACCGGTGGTGTGGAGCTCGTCATCGACGCCGAGGGACGGTCGATGGTCTCGATGGAGGACTTCGCCATCGCGCTGCTCGACGAGGTCGAGAGCCCGACCACCTCCCGGGGCATCCTCTCGATCGGGCGCTGAGCCCTCGTCAGGCCGGCTCGCGCTCCCACGACTCGACCGGCCCCGGCCTCACGGTGAACAGCGGATGCGGTGCGGGGCCGGACTGCTGTCGCAGCCGGTGGTGGAGGTCGGGGCTGCGGAGCTCGAGCTTGGTCAGCAGATGCCGCCACTCCAGGGCGAGCTGCCCGTCGGTGACCGGGATCCTCGGCGCCGGCGCCGCACTATCCTCCGCTCCGTCCGGTGCCCGGTCGATGCGGGTGCGGTCGAAGCGGTAGCCGCGCGCGGTGGCCTCGACGGCCAGGGCGTCGAGATAGGTGCCGACGGCGGTGAGCGGGTCGCTCTGCGCACGGAAACGCTCCAGCTGCGGATGGTTGCGGTAGCCGCGGGTTCGGCCGGCGAGCACCGCCTGCGCCAGCAGCGCTTCTCGCCAGCACCCCGTGAGGCCCTGGCGATCGAGGTGGCGGGGATGCAGGGACCACAGACGCATCCGCCCATTCTGCCGCATGTCCGCCCCTCCCGCGAGGGCGCGATCCCGGCGAAGGTCAGCGGCGGGGGCGACGATCGTCGGTGCACGCAGGATGCCGCGGCTCGATAGCGTCGACCCGCACCCCGCACACCCCACCACGCCGAGGAGGACCATCGTGTCCCGCACCCCGCAGTCCCGGATCCTCTCCCTCACCTCGAGCGCCGCCTTCGCGACCGGCCTGGGGATGATCCCCCTGCACCGCCTGCCGCGGCCCGTGAAGACCGGCTACATCGCTCTGCCCGCCGTCCTCGGGGCCGGTGCCGCCGTCGCCGCGCTGTGTCGCAGGGACCCCGGTGCCCGGGAGGCAGGGCACGATGCACCCCGTCGGAACCGATCGACCGCTCTGCTGGCCACGCTTCCGCTCGCGGTCGGCGGGATCATCGCAGGCTCCGGCGTCGTGTCCATCTGGATCGATCGTGGGGTGGAGGGATTCCTGCGCCGTCGTGGCGTGCCCGCTCCACGCGTGGCGATGGGCCTCGCCTCCGGCGCGCTGGCGCTGACGATGGACCTCGTGAGCGAGCGCCGCTCGGCGCTGGCAGAGGACCCGACGCTCGAGGAGCACGTCCTCGCTCTGCTGTCCGAGGCCGACCCCATGCAGCTGGATCCCGGGCGCCGCGGGGGAGCTGCCGCCGAGGAGTACCAGCCGGAGGCGGAGGCGATCACGGAGATCCTCCGCCGTGACGGCGTCATCACCGCGGTGCAGCTCGATGAGGTGTGGCAGGACTGGTTCAACACGCCCCTGACGCTGCTGCTCGGTGCGGCGCGGGCGGCGGCTCTGGCCGCAGAGCTCTCCGCGGAGGCCGCGGAGCTCAGTCCTCCGCCGAGCGCTCGCTGATCCTCAGGTCCAGCGGGAAGTCGATCGGGCTGCCCGGGAACAGCAGCCTGCCGGCTGCGTCCGCGGATTCCCGGATCGCGTCGGCTGCGGCTGCGGCCTGCTCGGCCGGGGCGTGGACGATCACCTCGTCGTGGAGGAAGAACGCCAGGTGCGCGCGGCGTGAGAAGACCGGTCCGGAGGGTGCTGCGGCGTGCTGCTGCGGCACCGGCACGAACCGTGCCAGCCGCAGTCGCAGGGCCGCCATCCAGGACAGCGCCCACTCCGCTGCGGTGCCCTGCACCACGAAGTTCCGGGTGAAGCGTCCACGGTCACGGGCGGAGCGCCGGGCGGCCTGCTGCTGACCTGCCGAGGCCTCGGGCTGGTTCGCGCTGCGCTGGCCCAGCGTCCACGACTCCTCGACGGCGGGGGAGGAGCGACCCAGCCAGGTGGTGACGGTCCCGCCCCGCTCCCCGGTCGCCGCCGCGCCGTCCACGAGGGCCATGGCGGCGGGGAAGTTCCTCCTCAGCCGCGGCACCACCCGCCCGCTGTCTCCCGTGGTGCCGCCGTAGAGCGCACCGAGCACCCCGATCTTCGCCTCCTGCCGGGAGGCGACGATGCCGGCCTCGACGATCCCGGAATAGAGGTCCCTCCCGGCGCCCGCGGCGATCATCGCGGGGTCCGCGGACATCGCCGCGAGCACGCGGGGCTCGAGCTGGGAGACATCGGCGCTGACCAGACGCCATCCCGGATCGGCGCGCAGCGCGGGGCGCAGCTGCCGAGGGATCTGCAGCGCGCCGCCTCCGCTGCTGGCCCATCGGCCCGTGACCACCCCGCCGGGCACGTACACGGGCCGGTAGCGACCCTCGTGGACCCACTCGTCCAACCAGGCCCAGCCGTTGGCGGTCAGCAGCCGGGACATCTTCTTGTATCGCAGCAGCGGTTCGATCGCCGGATGATCCTTCCCCTGCAGCTCCCACTGGGAGGTGGAGGGGACGTCGATCCCTGCCCGGTGCAGAGCGCGCAGAAGCCGCGGGTGGGACTCCAGCGGCACCAGCGGG
>JAAZLF010000400.1 GCA_012799425.1 Actinomycetales bacterium
CTTCTCCGGGGTGCAGGCCGCGGAGGCCGTCCATGCCGCGGCGGTGCTCGGGGGCCGCCCGGTCGCGACGCTGCGTGTCTCGGGAGCCGACGAGCGCAAGCGCCACCGGGGACTCTCGCACCATTCCTCGACCGCCTACGGTCGGGCGCTGCTGGCCCCCGTGCACCTCCCGGTCCTGCCCCGCAATGACAGCCGATACAACGCATTTCATGAGTCAGTGCGCAAACAGGTGAAGACGACGATCCTCAAGCCTGCGAAGAAGCGCGGCGTGCTGCATCACCTCGTGGAGGTGGATGCGAAGGGTCTGCGGGACGCCCTGGAGGACATGCCCGTGCGGATGACCACGATGGGTCGCACCCTGGCCGAGGACCCCTCGGCGTTCCAGTACGCGGCCCTGGCCGGTCGCTGCGCGACCGCCCTCGCCGCGAAGGACTGAGCGTCAGTCCCCGTCGGCGGCCTCTCCGCGCTCGCTCACGAGCCGGCGCAGCAGGTGGGCCGCGGCGATCGCGCGCTCCCCGTCGTAGCGCTGCAGCGCATGCATCGACAGCGTCGAGCCGTCCGCCAGGTCGAGATGCGCCCACGGATCACCCATCGGGAAGCTGATGCCGACCACCTCGGCCCATTCCAGAGTGCGGGTGCGCATCAGGTTGCGGACCACGAGCACATCGGGCCGGGCGGTGACGACCACCGAGGCGTGCAGGTGGCAGAACACCGCCACCAGCACGCCCATCGCGACCAGCCCGATGCGCCCCCCGAGCTGGAAGCTGGTGATCATCACCGCACCGGCGATCATGCCGGCCATCACGATGGCGGCGCTGAGGTAGGCGGCCACGCGCACCGCGCGGGGACGCAGCACGATCGTGGCGCTCCTCTCCCCGGGCCGCTCGTGCGCTCCAGGGCTGTTCATCGGCACCTCAGATGCGGCAGGCCTGGATCGCGGTGACCAGGATGGCGCGGGCGCCGGCGTCGTAGAGCTCATCCATCATGCGGTGGGCGGAGCGGATGTCCACCATGGCACGCACCGCCGACCACTCGCCGCCGTGCAGCGGCGAGACCGTCGGTGACTGCAGTCCCGGGGTGATCGCGGCCGCACGCTCGAGGAGAGCGGTGGGGATGTCGTAGTCGAGCATCACGTACTCACGGGCCACCAGCACGCCCCGGAGGCGGCGGGCGAGGACGTCGAGCACATGCTGCGTCTCGTCGTCGAGCTCGAGGCCGGGGCGGGAGAAGAGCACCGCCTCGCTGGTCATGATCGCTTCGCCGAACGGCTCCAGCCCGGCTTGGCGCAGGGTGGTACCGGTCTCGACGACGTCGGCGATGACATCGGCGACGCCGAGCCGGATCGAGGACTCCACCGCGCCGTCCAGGTGCACCACCTCGGCGGAGATGCCGCGCTGTCCGAGGTAGTCCTCGACCAGGTTCTCGTAGCTGGTGGCGATGCGGGAGCCCTGCAGCTCGGAGACCTCCGAGCGGGTGCCGGCAGGGGCGGCGAAGCGGAAGGTGGAGCGGGCGAAACCGAGCGGGAGGATCTCATCGGCCGGGGTGCGGGAGTCCAGCAGCATGTCCTGGCCGGTGATGCCCACGTCCACGGTGCCCGAACCGACATACACCGCGATATCGCGCGGGCGCAGATGGAACAGCTCCACCCCGTTGTCCTCGTCGACCACGACGAGCTCCTTGGCGGTGCCGCGGCGGCGGTACCCGGCCTCCTGGAGCAGGTCGGCGGCGGGATCGGACAGGGCGCCCTTGTTGGGCACGGC
>JAAZLF010000401.1 GCA_012799425.1 Actinomycetales bacterium
CGGCGACGTCCAGCGCGCCGGGATCACCGGCCGCGAGCTTCTCCCGCAGCCGTTCCATGCCCTGTGCGGGTTCGAGCACCCCGTGCTCCTGGGCGCGGCGCAGCACGCGGTCGGTGCGCGCCGCCTCGCCGAGGGTGAGGGCTCTGCCGTCCGCGTCCGCGCCGACGGGGAGCAGCTCGGTGACACCTGCGAGGTGGTGGTGCCCGGTGACCAGGCGCCCGCCGATCACGGCGCCGAGCGCGACGCCCGCCCCGATGGTGAGCACGGCGAAGCTGCCGTAGGCGCGGCCGATCCCGAACCAGTGCAGACCGTGGACCATCGCCGCGAGGTCGTTGTCGACCGCGACGGGCAGGCCCAGACGTCGCTCGAGGCGGTCGGCGAGGTCGTGGGGCTCCTGCCAGCCGAGCATGGTCGAGCTGACCACGCGGCGACGTGCGGCGACGCGCCCTCCCAGGCTGACGCCGATGCCGGCGACGTCCGGATGGGCCTCGGCGAGGGCGAGGACCGGCTCGGCGACGGCGGCCTCGACGCTCTCGGGATCGGTGGCGGCGAGCGGCAGCACCAGCTCCTCCAGGGCGTTGCCGCGCACGGTGGTGACCACGGCGTGGATCTCGTCGGCCGTGACCTTCACGCCGATGAAGCGGGGTCCCTGGTTCTCCTGGATGTCGAGCGGTTCCTGCGGGCGCCCCTTGCTCCGCGCGACGGGCTCGAGCGGGTGGAGGTGGCCGGCACCGAGCAGCTCGCGCGTGATCCGGGTGACGGTCGGGGCGGACAGCCCGAGGCGGAGGGTGAGGTCCCGGCGCGAGCGGGGCCCGAAGCGCAGCAGGTCGCGGTACACCGCACGGAGGCTCTCCCCGCCGAGCCCGTGCGCGGCGCTGGGCCCTGCGTCGTCGGCCGTGTGCTCCCCCTGCATCCCGCCAGCCTAGCCGTGGCAGCTTGCGACCGCCGCCGTGGGGCGGCTCGAGGGCGATGTCGTGGCTGCGGTGCTCCTGCGGATGTGGAGCGCCCCTCGCGGATCTGACATGCTTCCGTGGACAGCTTTCTTCCGGGCGTCCTCGACGCCCGGCACACGCCACGCAGAGGGACGAATGAGCGAGACCACCGCCGCCGGGACCGATGAGCAGGTCACGATCTACACCGCGTACGAGATCGACTTCATGCTCGGGCTGCGCGACACCGAGAACGGACGGATCACGCGGGAGCAGGTGGGTCTGCGCCGCGCCCCCGAGTCCGCCCAGGAGTTCGTCACCGCGGCGGTCACCTCGGGCCTGCGCGCCCGCGGCAAGGTCGAGCGCTCGGACGACGGCCAGTGGCTGCTGGGCGAGGAGGGCCAGGTGGTCGCCACCGCCCTGACCGCCGCGGACCGCTGGCTGGGGATCGCGCTGGCCGAGGGCGAGGCGATGCGCATGGCGTTCATCATCAAGGCGAGCGAGGCCATCATCATGCTCACCCAGGACGAGCTGGACTCCTTCGTGGTCACTGCGCTGCCCAGCAGCGATGAGGTGCCCACCTCCGTCTCCGACATCGTGCTGGCGTTCCTCGAGGAAGGCAACGAGCGCACCGTCTCCCTGCGCCGCACCGACCTCGACGCCC
>JAAZLF010000402.1 GCA_012799425.1 Actinomycetales bacterium
GCCCACCCCGCGCCGCGCCTGAGCCTGCGCGGCGGCCGAGCCTGCGCGGCGACGCCGAGCCGGCCGGCTCAGCTCGAGGCGGCGTCCATCAGGGCCGCGACGATCCGGCCGACGGTCGGCGCGTCCAGGGCGCGGCCGTGCTGATCGGTCAGGTACAGCACGTTTACCGCGCGCCGGCCGAGGGTCATAACGTGGGCGCTGCGCACCTGCAGCCCGTGGACGGTGATCGTCTCGGCGACGTCGGCCAGGAGGCTGGGACGGTTGCGGGCGTTGACCTGCACGACGCTCGCCTCGCGCGAGGCGCCGGGCAGGAGCGTCACCACCGGGGCGTCCTCGGTGGTCCGCAGCGGCGGGGCCGGCGGGAGCTCGAGCACCCGGGCATCGGCCCGGTCCCGGTGCGCCAGCTCCCGGTCCAGAGCCGAGCGCATCACGGAGGGGTGCGGGAGGTCGGCCTGGGTGCCGGTGACCCACCAGGTGTTCACGGCGATCCCGTCCTGGGTGCTGACCACGGCGCTGTGCACGTCCAGGTGCAGCCGCACCAGCACCCGCGCCATCGCCGCGAAAACCCCGGCGCCGTCGGGGGCGCCGAGGCAGAGCTGCGCGATCGGCTCGTCGTCCAGCGGGGCGGGGTAGATGACCTGGGCGCTGTCGCTGCGGCGCACCGCGGCGAGCACCGCCTCCTGGGCGGAGCGCTGCGGGGCCAGCCGGGTGCGGGGCGCGGTCTCGGTGCCGCGCAGCGCGTCGCGCCCGAGGTCGGTGAGGTGGTCGACGAGGTCGGCGCGCCAGGTGGACCAGGCCGAGGGGCCGGCGGCGATCGCGTCGGCCTCGGTCAGGGCCCGCAGCAGCTCGAGGGTGTCGAGGTCCTCGTCCACCGCTCGCAGCAGCTCCCGCAGGGTCGAGGGGTCGGCGAGGTCACGGCCGGTCGCGAGGCCCACCAAGGTCAGGTGCTCGCGCACGAGGGTCGCGATCGTGCGGGCATCGGCCCTGTCGAAGCCGAGGTGCCGGGCCGCGGTCTCGGCGAGCGGCGCGCCCTCGGCGGCGTGGTCCCGCGCCCCGGGGCGCTTGCCGAGGTCGTGCAGCAGGGCGGTGACCAGGAGCAGGTCGGGTCGGCTGACGCGGGACAGGAAGCGCTGCGCCTCGAGCACGGTCTCGATCTGGTGGCGGTCCACGGTGAAGCGGTGCACGGCCGAGCGCTGGGGCCGGTTGCGGATCACGGTCCAGCCCGGCACCCAGCGGGAGAACACGCCCTTGACGTCAAGGGCCTCATAGGCGTCGGCGAGGTGCTCCCCGGCGAGGGCGTCGACGAGCACGTCGCGCTGGGCGGGCAGCAAGGGCGCCACGGGCTCCTGCGCCATGCGGGCTAGGGTCGCCTCGGCCAGCGGGAGCCCCGTGGTCGCGGCGTGCCGCACCGCGGCCACGTCCCGCAACAGGTCCCGGGAGGACGGGTCGACGGACACCTCCCCGGCCTGCACGATCACGCCGTGCCCGAGGCGCTCGAGGGCGGGGCGTCGCGCGGTGCCGACGCCACGGGTGGCGCTGCCGCCGGGAGCGATCGCGGCCTCCGCGGCGCGCACCGCGCGGTGCAGCTCCCAGGTCACGGCCCGGGCGGCGTCGGCGAGGACGGCGTGGTGGTCATCGGCGGTGGAGTGCCCGGTCAGCGCCGCGACCGCGTCCTGGTCGGCGCGGCCCAGACGCGTGCCCGAGGCGCCGGTGACGGCCTGCAGCGCGTCGCGCGCGTCCCGCAGGGTGCGCGAGGCGGCGTCGACGACCTCGTGGTCGTGGTCGGCCAGCCAGCTCTCGGCGAGCGCCCGGATCACGGTGATGTCGCGCAGCCCGCCGCGGTCGGACTTGAGGTTCGGCTCGGTGGCGTGGGCGAGGGAGCCGTAGCGCCGGTCGC
>JAAZLF010000403.1 GCA_012799425.1 Actinomycetales bacterium
CCAGCGCCTTCAGCAGTGTCACGAAGGTCGAGCCGATGGTCTGGAGGGTGGTGGTCAGCCAGTTCGGCCCCTCACCGCCGTCCTCGCCCGTGCCGGGGACCGGGCCCATCTGGGCGGCGACCAGGCCGAGGACCACGCCGAGGACGAGTCCGATCAGGACCTGCCAGCCGAAGGGGATGCGGGCGATCTGGCGCAGCGGGTTGCGCGTGCGCGAGGTCGTCTCAGGGGAGGGGGCGGTGGATGTGCTCACGGCGTGGAACGTTACGCTCCTTGCGCTCGGGCATCAACAGTGTGCCTGTGGTGTCACAGTAGTGGAGCTTATGGGTCGGAGGCGGGTGGCAGCCTGCGCGCCTATTACTGCTCCGCGACCTCGTCCAGCGAGCGCAGCACGCAGAACAGGTTGCCCTCGGGATCGGCCATCGTCAGCCAGCCCGAGCCGGGGCCGTGGACGCCGCGATGATCCTCGACGAGCCTCGCCCCGTGCTCGAGCAGCCAGGCGCTCTCCTCGTCCCGGCCGCGCTCGCGAGGACGCAGATCGAGATGGATCCGCTTGGCGGGCAGCTGCTCATCGGAGACCTCGTGGAAGAGCAGCCGGTGACCCGTCTGCGGGTCATGGATCATGCACTGCTCGTGGCCGGGCAGGTTCGGGTCCTCGGGATCCATCGCGTAGTCGAGGGCCGCGCGCCACCACTCGGACAGGGCGAAGGCGTCATGGCAGTCGATCGTGGTGTGGGAGACGAAGGCGCTCATGGTGCCAGTCTTCGTGCCCGTCCCGCGAGGGTCAATCGATATGGCGAGGCCTCGACCGAGCGGCCGATGGGTCGAGCGCCGGAATCTAGCCGATCGAAGGATCCCCGCGCTCCGGGGCGCTTGCCACGATGGGGACATGCAGCACCGCCCCGCCCCACCCGTCCCGCACCCCGCCTCACCCGTCCCGCGCCCCGCCCCCGAGGAAGGGGGCCAAGGCGTGCAGGACCCGTCGGCCGATGCGGCAGGGACGGGCGCTGCGGGGCCTGACGAGCCCGAGCCCGAGCCCGAGCCCGAGTCCGAGTCCGAGCCCGAATTCGGCGCGCAGGTGCCGACCCGTGTCGCCGCCGATGTCGAGTACCGGGGGCGTTCCGGCGAGCACGACTACCTGGTGCGGGTGAGGCACCGGCTGCTGGACACGTTCGCGACCGTGGTGATCGACGGCGTCGAGCACGATCCCCAGGCCGAGGAGAAGGCGCTCAAGAAGGCTGAGAAGGCTGAGAAGGCTGAGAAGGCTGAGAAGGCTCAGCACGTCGCGAGGGCGAAGACGGACCAGAAGGCGGAAGCGATCAGGCCGGGGGAGGCGGCAGAGGCCGACGTCGACTCCGACGGGGAGCAGCCCGACGCCGACGTCGACCCCGACGGGGAGCAGCCCGACGCCGCCGGGCAGGTCGCAGGCGATGGTGTGCGGTTCCGCTGCGAGGACGGTTTCACGTCGCTGCGCATCGTCGTGCTGCGTCCGGGCAACGACGGGGAGCACGAGGATGCCGAGGTGATCCGGGTGCGCACGGTGGGGCTCGGCGGCGCGGGCGAGGTGGAGGTGCGCCGGGATCTGGAGCGGGTCCCGCTGGCGCCCGCTGAGGGCAGCCCGTCGGCCGCACGTGAGGAGAAGCGCGCCGCGCATCCCACCCGTTTCGCCCTGACAGCGGCGCTGGCGGCCTCGGCCCGGTATCTGATCCCGCTGCTCGGGCTCGGCGCGCTGCTGAGCGGGCTGCTCGATCCGGTGAAGGAATGGGTGGTGGAGCGGCTGCGACCGCTCGTCGAGGCAGTCGTGGGGTTCATCGCGCCGATCTGGGAGTGGTTCTCGCAGCTGACGCGCCCGGTGAGGGAGTTCCTCGGCGCGGTGACGCGCCCGGTGAGGGAGCTGCGCGACTGGGTGGTCGAGCTGCTCTTCGGCTGGATCCCGGAGTTCTCGTTGCCGTTCTCGGTCCCCGGCTGGGTGGTCGATGCGGCGATCCCGGTGCTCGTGGTGCTCTTCGTATTCGTGGTGACGCTTCGCCAGCTGCGGCATCGGGGGGCAAAGCTCGAGGAGGCGCGGAAGGCGCCGGGCGCGGGTGGAACGCCTGCCGAGGGCACAGGGGGCGCCGAGGGCGCCGACGATGACGCTGAGGGCGATGACGCCGAGGACGAGGCCGTCGGTGACGCACGAGCGCCGGCGCGGGGCGCGGAGGACCGTTCCTCCACAGCACCTTCTCCTCCCGAGCGGTGAGGAAGGTGGGTGCGCTCCATTAGCCTGTGTGGGTGGCCACCGCTCTGTACCGTCGTTACCGCCCGGAGTCCTTCGCCGAGGTGATCGGCCAGGACCACGTCACCACGCCCCTGCGGCGTGCGCTGCGTGCCGGGCGGGTAGGTCATGCCTACCTGTTCTCGGGCCCGCGCGGCTGTGGCAAGACCACCTCCGCGCGCATCCTCGCCCGCTGCCTGAACTGCGCCGAAGGGCCCACAGACGCCCCCTGCGGCACCTGTGACTCCTGCCGCGACCTCGCACGCGGCGGTGCCGGCAGCCTCGACGTGGTCGAGATCGACGCCGCCAGCCACGGCGGTGTGGACGATGCTCGCGAGCTGCGTGAGCGCGCCTCCTTCGCCCCGGTGCGCGACCGCTTCAAGGTCTTCATCATCGACGAGGCCCACATGGTCACCTCGGCCGGCTTCAACGCCCTGCTCAAGCTGGTCGAGGAGCCGCCGGACCATGTGAAGTTCGTCTTCGCGACCACCGAGCCGGACAAGGTCATCGGCACCATCCGCTCGCGCACCCACCACTACCCGTTCCGCCTGATCCCGCCGCAGGTTCTCGGCCCCTATCTCGATGAGGTCTGCGCGGCCGAGCAGGTGTCCGTGGGCGAGGGCGTGATGCCTCTGGTGGTGCGGGCCGGCGGCGGCTCCGCCCGTGACTCGATGTCGGTGCTGGACCAGCTGATGGCCGGCGCGGGCGAGGACGGCCTCGACTTCGCCACCGCCATCGCGCTGCTCGGATTCACCGACACGGCCCTGCTGGACAGCGCGATCACCGCCGTCGCCCAGCGGGACGCCGCCGCGCTGTACGGCGCGGTCGAGCACGTGCTGGCCACGGGCCATGAGCCGCGTCGATTCGTCGAGGACCTGCTCGAGCGGATGCGCGACCTCATCGTGCTGGCCGCCGTGCCGGACAAGGGCGCGGACCTGCTCCCGCAGGTGCCCGCCGATGAGCTCGAGCGGATGCGCGGGCAGGCCACGCTCTTCTCCCCGGCGGATCTGTCGCTGTGCGGGGATCTGGTCCACGAGACCCTCTCCACCATGAGCGGCGCGACCTCGCCGCGCCTCCACCTCGAGCTGCTGGCCGCACGCCTGGTGCTGCGCAACGAACGCGCCGCGCTCGCCGCCGGCGAGGCCGGTGCTCCGTCCCAGGGGGGCGCGCCGCCGGTAGGAGCCGTCGGGCAGCAGGGTGCCCCGGCCGCGAGCACGTCGGGTGCCTCCGGTGCCCGTGAGGAAGCGCGCCGGATCGCGCAGGAGAAGGTCGAAGCGGCACGGCAGGCGCGCGGCGGCCGCCCGCAGGCCCCGAAC
>JAAZLF010000404.1 GCA_012799425.1 Actinomycetales bacterium
CCTCGGGCAGCGGCTGCCCGCCGGCGAGGTCGCGGCGCAGGGTGAGCAGGCGCCGGGTCTCCGCGAGCCCGGCACCGGCGAGGAAGGCGAGGGCGCCGTCGAGGGCGCCGTGCGACCAGACGGCCGCGTCGGCGTGCAGCGTGAGCGCTTCGCGGAGCATGGCGGTGCCGTGGCCGCGGCGGCGGTGGGCGGGATGGACCATGCCCTGGACGGTGCCGTCCTCGAGAACGCTGGTGTATCCGATCAGCGCGGCGGCCTCTCCCGCGTCCCCCGGCCGCTCGATCAGCAGGTGCTGCGCCTCCTGCCCCTCGAGCGCGAGGATCGCGGCCTCGTCGAGCGGGGAGACGCCGTCGTGCGCCGTGGTGGTCCCGAGCAGGCCGCGGATATCCTGACGGCGGGTCGGCGACAGAGCGGCCGTCGTGATCATGGGGTCCTCTCGGGCTCTGAGACAGTGCGGAGTGCTGTGACTCGTGGCCACCTGAGGTGCATGAGTATGCCGTCACCTGCGGGCACTCGTAGACTGCCACTGTAGCGCCCGGCGCCGACGTCCCGTCGGCCCCGTCCGGGACCGGAACCGACAGCGAGATCGACAGTGAGGGGGACCCGTGCCAGCTCCTGAGCGCGCCCCGCTCGGCGCCGCCCTCGCGCTGCTCATGGCCGTGGTCTCGCTCACCGGTTCGGTATCGCCCGTGCTGATGGCCGTCGCGGTGGCTCTGCTCTCGCTGCTGATCGGCATCGCCTGGCCGGCCCTGCTCGAACTCCCCTCTCCTGCAGGCACCCGCGCCGTGGTGACGGGGACGGGCCTGCTCGGCGCTCTCGTGGCCGTGCTCAGCCCCGAGCGGTTCTCCCCGATCTCCGGGGTGATCATGGTGTGCGCGGCGGGCGTGTTCGCCTCGTTCGTCCATCAGATGCTCCGCCGTCAGCGCCGCGACCTGACCGCCTCCCTCACCGGGACGGTCGCCGGGGCGTTCGTCTCCGGCATCGCGGCCAGCTGGGTGCTCGCCCAGACCGGGGCGACCACGGGAGGCACAGGTGTCCTGGTCACCGCCGTCTCCGTCGGCCTCGCCACCACGCTCCTGCTGAACACCGCACCTCTGCCCGCGGCTGCGCGGCTGGTGCTGTCGATCGCCGCGGGAGCGGCGGTGACCGCTGCTCTCGCCATCGTCCTGGCCGGTGTCGCACCGCTCTTCGCCGTCGTGACCGGGCTGGTCACCGCGATCGGCGCCGCATGCGCTCACCTGCTGGCGGGCTCCTCGCTGGTGGCGAAGGAGTCCGTGCCCTCGCTCGCGGTCGCGGCGGTGCCGGTGGCGACGGTCGGGGTGGTCGCGCACCTGACGGTGCTGCTGCTCGGCTGAACCGCAGCCCGCCGCGCGACGCCGCCGCACGGACCGCCTCCGCTCGGACCGCCTCCGCACCCCGTGCAGGACGATAGACTCTGAGGCATGTCCGCGCTCTCTGTGTTCTTCATCGCCCTCGTCGTCCTGGTGGGCGTCGGCACGCTCGCCTTCACCGCCCTGGTGCTCTCGCGGCTCTTCGACCGCTGAGCTGTCTGCGGCACCGATGCCCATCACGCTCGACACCTCCCTCCCGTCCTCGCTGTACCCCCTGGCCTGGCTGATCGGCAGCTGGGAGGGCAGCGGCGCGCTCCAGCTCCCCGAGGGCGGCGATGCCCGCCTCGAGCAGCAGCTGAGCTGCGCCGCGAACGAGGACGGCACCATGAGCTGGCGCTCGACCATCCACCGCATCGACGCGCCCGCGCCTCTGCCGCCCACCAGCGCCTTCGCCCGTGACGAGGCTCCGGCTGCGGCCCCCGAGAGCTCCGGTGAACGCACCCTGCTCCACCGTGAGGAGGGTGCCTGGACCGTCGACGACCTGCTGCCCGGCCAGGACCGGGCCGCGGCCGAGGCCGCCCGCCCCGGCACTCCCGGCAGCTTCCTCTCGCATCGGCTCGACGCCC
>JAAZLF010000039.1 GCA_012799425.1 Actinomycetales bacterium
CCCCGCCTCGCCGACCTCCGGATCCCGCCACGGCACCGGTCCGGACAGCACGAAGTCGACCTTCGCCGCCGCATCCCCGTGGGGGAAGCGCCGCAGCGCCCGCTCGAGCGACGCCGGCAGCCGGTTGGCGAGGATGTCTGCCGCAGCGCCGGCCGGGGTGTCCAGCAGCACCGCCCGGGCGGGCGGCACGTCGCGCCAGGTGCGGACATGGTGATCGGTGATGATCTGCCCTCCGTGAGCGCGCAGATCTGCGACCAGGGTGTCGACGATCGATTGCGAGCCGCCGACGGGGATCGGCCAGCCGACCCCGTGCCAGATCGTGCCGAGCAGCATCGCCGTCGCCGAGAGTGCCAGGGAGGGCATCGTCCCGATCGCGTGCGCGGCCACACCGCTCAGGAGCGCGCGAGCCCGTTCGGTGCGGAAGGGGAGATCCCAGGCAGGGGTGCCCTGGAGACCGATCATGGCGCCGAACAGGGGCGCGGTGAGCAGGCTGCGCGGGGTGAGCAGCGCCGGCGGGACCGAGCGCTTGTCGCCGAGTGCGAGCTCGACCACCAGGTCCTCGTGCCGGGCGAGCGTGCCGATCGTGGCCCGCCAGGCGGGGCCGTCGGCGCCGAGGCCCTCTGCTGTGCGCTCGAGATCGCGCCAGGCGATGGCTGCGGGCTGAGCGTCCAGCGGCTGGGCGTAGGAGGCGGCCGGGGCGATCGCACGCACTCCGCGGGCGCGCACGTCGAAGGCGTCGAAGAAGGGGCTCGCCAGGGCGAGCGGATGGGCGGCTGAGCAGATGTCGTGGACGACGCCCTGGGCGAGGCCCAGGTCGAGGGTGCGGGCTCCTCCGCCGATCGTGGGCTGCGACTCGAGAACCTGCACCGAGAGGCCGGCCCGGGCCAGAGTGACGGCGGCGGCGAGGCCGTTGGGGCCGGAACCCACCACGACCACGTCGACCTCGGGAGGGGGTGCGGTGCTCATCCGCCCAGCCTAGAGGAGGTGGGAGATGCCTCCCCTTCCTATTTACGAAACACTCCTGTCGCGTAATATGGTGAGCATGCAGACCACCACAGACACTTCCCCTCCGCCCGCAGCGCGTCCCGCGCGCCGGAAGCAGAACCAGGCCGTGCTCGAGGTGCAGGGCAAGACCCGCATCTCGCCGCGCCTGCTGCGCCTCACCCTCGGCGGCGAGGGCTACGCGGAGCTGAACCGCAATGAGAGCACCGACGCCTACGTCAAGCTCCTCATCGCCGACCCCGCCTCGGGCCTCCAGCCGCCGTACGACATGGACGGCCTGCGGGAGAACAACCCGGAGCTGATGCCCGCACGCCGCACCTACACCGTGCGCCGATGGGATGACGAGAAGCAGCTGATCGAGATCGATGTGGTCCTCCACGGGGAGGGGGAGGACAGCGGCGTCGCCGCGCGCTGGGCCGACGAGGCGCTTCCCGGCGACCGCATCGCCATGTCGGGGGCTGGCGGCGCATACACCCCTCAGCCCGGGTCGCGGCGCCACCTCATGATCGGCGACCACGCCGCAGTGCCCGCGATCGCCGCCGGGCTGGAATCCATGGACGCCGACGCCGTCGGCACCGTGCTGATCCAGCTCGACCACGACGAGGACCGTCTCGATCTCGAGCACCCCACCGGGGTGGAGCTGCGCTGGCTGATCGGTGAGCGCGAGCTGCTCGTCGACACTGTCGCCGCGCTCGATCTCGAGGATCAGGAGGGGCTGCAGGTGTTCTGCCATGTCGAGCGCGGCATCACCAAGCAGCTGCGGAAGGTGCTGGTCAAGGATGCCGGCATCCCACGCGAACAGATCTCGATCTCCGCGTACTGGGCGCTGGGGCGCATCGAGGACCAGTTCCAGGCCGAGAAGCGCGAGCCCGTCGGCAAGATCGACGACTGAGGATGGACCTGGTCGTCGGCCCTGACGGACTCGTGCGTCCCGCCTGGGCGGCGGTCCATGACGACCTGCGCGAGTACTACGACACCGAGTGGGGCATGCCTGTGCGGGACGAGCGCGGGGTCTTCGAACGGCTCGCGCTCGAAGGCTTCCAGTCCGGACTGAGCTGGGCCACGATCCTGCGTCGTCGGGAGGGCTTCCGGCGGGCCTTCGCGGACTTCGACGTCGACGCCGTTGCCACTTTCGGTCCTGACGATGTGGAGCGGCTGCGCGGGGATACCGGCATCATCCGTCACCGCGGCAAGATCGAGGCCACGCTCTCCAACGCCCGCGCCACCGTCGCGCTGCGGGAGCAGGAGGGGCCCGGCACCACCCTCGCGGACCTGGTGTGGTCCTTCCAGCCGCAGCGCACCCCGATGCCCCGCACCCCGGCAGAGGTCCCCACCACCAGCGCCGAGTCGACCGCGCTGGCCAAGGAGCTCAAAGGCCGCGGCTTCCGCTTCGTGGGCCCCACCACCATGTTCGCGCTGATGGAGGCGCTGGGCGTGGTGGACACCCACCTGCTCGGCTCCCACCGTCGCGGCACCTCCGGGGTGTGGGCGGCCGATGGCACACCCGTGATGGAGGGACACACTCCGTCATAGACGTCGCCCGCGCAGGCGCCCTCTCGCGATGATGATCAGGCGAGCATCGATGAGACCTAGGAGACGCGATGAGCACGACAGGTATCCACGCGGGCTGGAACGCCGTCGAGGATGGACACGGCGCCCTCACGGTGCCCGTCTACGGTTCGAGCGCCTACGCCCAGGCTTCCCACTCCGCGATGAAGGCGCTGTTCCAGCGGCGCGCCGAGGGATTCGCCTACTCCCGTTCCGGCAACCCGACCACCGCAGTGCTCGAGCAGCGGATCACCGCACTTGAGAAGGGGGTCGGCGCGATCGCGGTCGCTTCGGGACAGGCGGCCACCAGCATCGCGCTGTGCGCGCTGACCGCCCCGGGCGGGCACGTGGTCGCCTCCTCCCGGCTCTACGGCGGCACCACCGAGTTCCTCGACGACACCCTCGCCGACCTCGGAGTGACCTTCACCGTCGCGGACCCGTGGGACCTCGCGGCCTGGGAGGCGGCCTTCACCCCCGCCACCCGCGCTGCGATCGTCGAATCGATCGCGAACCCGGGCGCACAGCTCGTGGACCTCACCGCGCTCACCGCGATCGCCCATGACCACGACGTGCCGGTCATCGTGGACTCGACCCTCGCCAGCCCTGCCCTCTACCGCCCCGGCGAGCACGGCGCGGATCTCGTGGTCCATTCCGCCACCAAATACCTGTGCGGCCACGGCACCACCATCGCGGGCCTGATCGTCGACACCGGGCGCTTCGACCCGCGCCGCCGGCCCGAGCGGTGGCGATGTCTGACCACTCCCAACCGGCGCTTCGGCGTCACCTTCGCCGATGAGTACGCGCACGGGGGCTCCGGCCTGCTGGCCTATGCCCGCGCCAAGCACGTCA
>JAAZLF010000405.1 GCA_012799425.1 Actinomycetales bacterium
GAGGCCTCGTGCTGCTTGTCCGCGCCGTAGCTGGCGGCGTAGCGGGTCTGGGTCAGGGCGTACTCGAAGCCGGAGTCCTCGGCGATCTGGGCGAGGCGCGAGTTGTAGGGCAGCTGCCAGTCGGTGCGCTGCTCGATGGTGGAGACGACGAGGCCGCCGGAGACGTTCGGCACCCAGTACGCGAACTTCAGCGGTGTCTCGAAGGTCGAGCGGGGGACGGTGGGGCTCATCGGGTTCTCCTGGGTAGGGGGTCGTTCAGTCCTGCGGGGCGACCGCGGGGTCGCCGGCAGGCAGGGCGGTGAGGGCGGCCGCGACGGCGGTGACCGCCTCGGGGTTCTGCAGGGACGTGATGTCTCCCAGAGGCCCGGGCTCGCGGCCGGCCCGGCGGTCTCGCTCGGCGTGGACCAGCTGGGCGAGCAGGCGGCGCATGATCTTGCCGGAACGGGTCTTGGGCAGGTCGGGCACCTCGATGACGTGCCGCGGCTTGGCGATCGGGCCGATCTCGCGCGCCACCCGGGCCCGCAGCGCGGCGGGGTCGAGCAGCGCGTTCCCGCCGGTCGGCATGAGGAACACGGCCACGGCCTGTCCGGTGAGCGGGTCGTGGACCCCGGCGGCGCCGGCCTCGGCGACTGTCTCGTCTGCGACCAGCGCGGATTCGATCTCGATCGTGGACAGGCGGTGCCCGGAGACGTTCACGACGTCGTCGAGGCGGCCGAGGATCCAGAAGCAGCCGTCGGCGTCGACCGTCGCCGAGTCGCCGGCGACGTAGTAGCCGCCGTGCTCGCCGCAGCCGGCGTAGTCCCGCCAGTACGAGTCGCGATAGCGCTCGGGGTCGCCCCACACGGTGCGGGCCATCCCCGGCCAGGGCCGACGGGCCACGAGCGTGCCGGCCACCCCAGCGGGCTGCTCACGTCCCTGCTCGTCCACCACGGCCATGTCGATGCCGGGCAGCGGCACGGTCGCGGAGCCGGGCTTGAGGGTGGTCACCCCCGGCAGCGGCACGAGCATCGAGGCGCCGGTCTCGGACTGCCACCACGTGTCGATGATCGGCAGTGCGTCACGGCCGAAGGTGCGGCGGAACCACACCCAGGCCTCGGGGTTGATCGCCTCGCCCACGGTGCCCAGCAGGCGCAGCGAGGTCAGATCGTGCCCGCCCGGCAGCTCCTGCCCGAACCAGGACATGAAGGTGCGGATCAGGGTGGGGGCGGTGTAGTAGACGCTCACCCCGTAGCGCTCGATGATCTCGAGGTGGCGCTCCCGGGTGGGCTCGCCGGGGGTGCCTTCGTAGATCACCTGGGTGAGGCCGTTGCTGAGCGGTCCGTAGATCTCGTAGGTGTGGGCGGTGACCCAGGCGAGATCGGCGGTGCACCAGTGGACGTCCTCGGGCCGGGCGTCGAAGTGCGCCCAGTGGGACCAGGAGGCGTGGGTGAGGTATCCGCCGCTGGTGTGGACGAGGCCCTTGGGCTTTCCGGTGGTGCCGGAGGTGTAGATGATGAACAGCGGATGCTCGGCGTCGAAGCTCTGCGCCTCGTGCACCTCGCTCGCGGCGCCCACGCTCTCGTGCCACCACACGTCCCGGCCCTCGGTCCAGGCGATGTCCAGCCCGGTGCGGCGCACCACCAGCACGTGCTCGAGGTGTGGCAGGTCGCGGGCGGCCTCGTCCGCGGCGGACTTCACCTCGACGGCCTTCCCTCGGCGGAACTGCCCATCGGAGGTGACCAGGAGCTTCGCCGCCGTGTCCTCGAGGCGGAAGCGCACCGCCTCGGCGCTGAAGCCGCCGAAGACGAGCGAATGCACGGCCCCGATGCGGGCGCAGGCCAGCGCGATGACGATGGTCTCCACCAGCACCGGCAGGTACACGACCACGCGATCGCCGGGGACGATGCCGAGGTCGGTGAGGGTGTTCGCGGCCTGGTTCACGCGCCGCTGGAGGTCCGCATAGGTGACGGATTCACGGTCCCCCGGCTCGCCCTCGAAGTGCAGGGCGACCTTCGCGCCGCGGCCGGCCCGGACGTGTCGGTCCACGCAGTTCTCGGCGACGTTCAGCCGCCCGCCCACGAACCAGCGGGCCGCGGGGACGCTCAGCTCGCCGGTGGCGGGATCGGGGACCGGCGGCTCCCATTCGAGGGCGGTGTGCCAGGGCTCGGCCCAGTCCAAGCGCCGCGCGGCCTCCTCCCAGAAGACGATCGGGTCCGCCTCCGCGGCGTCGTAGATGCTCGCGTCCACGTTCCAGGTGCCCGCGGGCGCGGGGTAAGTGCGCGACTCGACGAGCCGCGCCTCCTCGTGGGGCAGTGTCTCGGTGATGCTCATGCCCACCTCCTCAACAGCTTCTTCTCGGCGAGGCCGAGCACGGCATTGGTCAGGCTTCCCAGCAGCGCGAGCAGCACGATGGCGAGCAGGATCCGGTCTACGCGACCGTTCTGCTGGGAGTCGTTGAGGATGAATCCCAGGCCCATCGAGGAGGCGATCAGCTCGGCGGCGACCAGGAACAGCCAGGCCTGGGCGAGCGCGAGGCGCAGCC
>JAAZLF010000406.1 GCA_012799425.1 Actinomycetales bacterium
CGGGAGCCGCTCCGTCTCCCCCCGATCAACCGAGGGTTCCGGTGGCACCTCAGAGGACCCCGCTCCCCTCGCGACGACGACCGCATCAGACCGTCGGCCACCGGCCGCCCTGGTGATCTCCCTGATCCTGCTGCCGATCCTGATGATCGCCGTCGGCACCGTCGGCACCCTGTTCTTCGCTGAGGGATCGACCGCCGCGAACGTCGTCTCCTTCATCGGCGCACCGGCCTTCGCGCTCCTGGTGGCGACTCTTGCCGCGATGTACCTCATGGGCATCATGCATGGGTGGGGTCGCGAGCAGATCAGCGAGGTGATGGACGGAGCGCTCGGCCCGGCCGCGATCGTCATCCTGGTCACCGGAGCCGGTGGTGTGTTCGCCAAGGTCCTGACCGAGACCGGAGTAGGCGACGCCGTCTCCGGGCTGCTGCTGGACGCCGGGGTGCCGATCCTGCTGCTCGCGTTCCTGGTGGCGCTGGCCTTCAAGGTCGCGCAGGGCTCCGGCACGGTGGCCACGCTCTCTGCCGCCGGCATCGTGCAGGGCACCGTGCTCACCGGGGACTTCTCGTCCATGCAGATCGTGCTGATCATCCTGGCGATCGGTCTCGGTTCCCTCTCCCTGTCCCACATCAATGATTCCGGCTTCTGGATCGCCACCAAGTTCCTGGGGATGTCCGTCGCCGACGGCCTCAAGACGTGGACCGTGCTGTGCACCGTTCTGGGGGCAGCGGGCATGGTGATCCTCAGCCTCGTGTGGCTGGTCGTCTGACCTCGCGATCACCTGCTGCTCGCTGCGCCGGACGGGCGGGCCCGGACGCCCCCTGCCCGGCGCAGCTCACTTCCTATAGGATTTAGGGACTACTGGTCCTGTCAGTCCAGCTCGCCCATGACTACCCGCCGTCGGTCCCCCGCGGCAGCCTCCGGAGGAAACCACGATGACGTACCTCTTCAACGATCCCGCCGATTTCGCGACCGAGGCGGTCGCAGGCCTCGCGCTGTCCCACCCCGATCACGTCGCCGTCGTGCACGGCGGCGTGGTGCGTGCGACCGAGACCCCCAAAGGCCAGCCCGCCCTGGTGATCGGCGGCGGCTCCGGCCACTACCCCGCCTTCGCCGGCTGGGTGGGTCCGGGCATGGGCCACGGCGCCCCCTGCGGCAACGTCTTCGCCTCCCCCTCCACCTCGCAGGTCTACTCCGTGGCCCGCAACGCGGAGAACGGCGGCGGCGTGATCCTCGGCTTCGGCAACTACGCCGGGGACGTGCTCCACTTCGGCGGCGCGGCGGAGAAGCTGCGCGCCGAGGGCATCGACGTGCGGATCATCAAGGTCAGCGACGACATCGTCTCCAACACCCCCGAGAACCATGCCGATCGCCGCGGCATCGCCGGCGACCTGCCGGTGTTCAAGATCGCGGGCGCCGCGATCGAGGCCGGCGCGGATCTGGACGAGGCCGAGCGGATCGCGCTGAAGGCCAACCACGCCACCCGCTCCTTCGGCGTCGCCTTCGACGGCCCCACCCTGCCCGGTGCGCCCGAGGCGCTGTTCCACGTGCCCGAGAAGCAGATGGGTGTGGGCCTGGGCATCCACGGCGAGCCCGGGGTGCGCGACGAGCCCATCGGCTCGGCCGCGGAGATCGCCGAGCTGCTGGTCAACGGCATCCTCGAGGAGCAGCCCGAGCGCGCCGAGGGCGGCTACAGCGGCCGTGCCGCGGTGCTCGTCAACGGCCTGGGCACCGTGAAGTACGAAGAGCTGTTCGTGGTCTACAAGAAGGCCGCCGAGCTGCTCGAGGACGCCGGCATCACGCCGGTGCGCCCCGAGGTGGGCGAGCTGGTCACCAGCCTCGACATGGCCGGGCTGTCCCTGACCCTGGTGTTCCTCGATGAGGAGCTCGAGCAGCACTGGCTCGCCCCCG
>JAAZLF010000407.1 GCA_012799425.1 Actinomycetales bacterium
CCGGCGCGTGGCCCAAGCTATCGCAGCGGCGGGGCCGGGGAGGTCGAATCGGGCCCGACGACGACGATCCCGGCCCCGACCCCCTGTGCGGGGGCCGGGGCCGGGATCTGCTCTGCGATTCCTCACCGCACGGGGCGGTGCGGTGTCAGCTCACCAGCCGTCGGACAGCTCGACCACGAGCTCGCCGTTCTCGTCGACAGTGGCGCTGCCGGAGACGCGGAGGGAGTCCTCGTACGTCTCGTCGGTCGGGTCGTCGTCCTCGCTCCAGCCCTCCCGCTGGTACGAGAACGTGGCCTGACCAGGGCTCTCGTAGCTGGAGATGCTCCAGCCCTCGCCGTAGTGGTCCGTATCGACCTCCACCACCGGGTAGGTGTCGACGGTCCAGGAACCGGAGCCCTCGACCATGCGGCTGCCCGTGTACGCATCGAAGATGCAGTCCTCGCCCGGATCGGCCTCCTCGGAGGTCGCGCACTCATCGATCAGCGCATCGACCTGGGACTGGATCTCGGCGACGCCGGCGTCGTTCAGGTCGTAGGAGAGCTCTGCGTGCAGGTCGTACCACTCGCCGGGATCCGCGCCGACGAACACGGTGCCCTCCACGGCGGTGAGGAACTCCGAGGAGGAGGGCAGTCCCACGGTGTACTGGCCCGGGAGCACCGCCGCCATCGCGTAGCCGTCCTCCAGGGCGAGGCTGTCCACCGCGACCTCCTGGCCGTTGACCAGGATCGTGGTGGCCCCGGCGGGGACCTGCAGCGTCATGAACGCGTACTCGGCCTCGGCCATCTGCCACTCCGGGAACACCAGCGCGGTGCGGCCGGAGCGCTCGACGTAGAAGGTGCGCGTGGTGGTCACCCCGTCCTGCGTGATCTCGGCGGTGACCGCCATCGCGTCGTCCCCGTACCCCTCGGAGTCGACGATCTCGTAGCCGCTGATCCGCTGCTCGGCGGCACCGGCGATCGCATCGGTCAGCAGCACCTGCTCCGCGGCGGGCACGTTCGGGGCGGAGATCTCCACCGCCGTCGCCGCATCACCCTCCTGCAGCGCGCCGAGGTACGCGTCGACCTGCTTCTCCGGGGAGAACACGGTGCTCGCCACGACGTTGACAGCGATCGTCAGGCCGACCACCAGGACCAGTGCGCCACCTGCGGCGATGCCTCCGCCGATGAGGAGCTTGCGGGCCTTGGGCGACAGCGGCCGGGGCTCGGCGACCGGCTGCCCGGAGGGATCGGACGCGGCCCCTGCAGCGGCGCCGCTCACCGGCACGGTCGCGTAGACGCCGTCGGCCGCGGGAGCATCCGTCTGTGCGAGGGCTGCGGTCGGGCCGTCGACCGGATCCTGTGCCTGGGGGCCCGAGGCCGCGCCGGCCGCCATGGCCGCGGGTGCCGCAGCGGCCGCCGCGGGGGCAGGTGCCAGCGGGCGGCGGAACCAGGACAGCGCCCGGCCCGGCAGGTACGGCGCCACCAGCGGCATCACGAAGCGCGAGAGCAGCTCCACGAGCACACCGGCCACGCCCGCCAGCAGCGGCGTCCACGCGGCGAGGCCGAGGGAGGCACCGAACCGCTCGCTCTCCATGAAGCCGCCGGAGACGACCATCTGCGCCGACAGGCGCGCCAGGATCATCAGCACCAGTGCGCCGGTGAAGTAGGCGACCGGCAGCGCCAGCCACGAGACCACGAGCGCGAGCAGGTTGTTCGGCACCACCCGGCGCTGGTGCTGCCACAGCAGCGCGGCGACGATCAGGCCGACGGGGATGAGCACCAGCGCGCCCAGCCACGCGTACCACTCCAGCGAGAAGACCGAGAAGTACTCGCTGCCGGAGATGCCGCCCAGCAGGCTGTCCATCAGGCCCGATCCGGTGACCGAGGCGCTGAGCGAGGACAGCAGCTCGAAGCCCGTGATGTAGGCCAGGACGTAGCCGCCCAGCAGCGGGAGCAGGAGGATCACGGAGAGCACCGGCGGGACCTCGCCGTGGATCAGCGCCTGGATCGAGGTGACCACCGTGATGGCCAGGAACCCGACCACCGTGACGAACAGGGCGTGGGTGACGGCGAGCTTGAGGCCCGCGGTGAGGTCGGTGACCAGCGGCCACCAGGCGGGGCGCGGGCGCATGCTGATCCGGCCCAGCCCATGCGCCAGGGTGATCAGGAAGAACGCGCCGAAGAAGGAATCGAAGCCCGCCGCGTGCAGGCGCAGGGTGACGTCATCGGTGACCGGGATCGGCTGCGCGAAGATCAGTGCGGCGAGCACGGTGACCAGCGCGACCGCGAAGCCCGCGATCACTGCGGAGACCCAGATGCCCAGCTGTCCGCCGCCCTGGCGACGCTGCACGAAGCGCCCGCCGTAGAAGCTCAGCAGCACCATCACCAGCGTGATCCCTGCCGGCAGCAGGCGGACCGAGAAGCTCGCGCTGACGCCGTCCATCGTCTGGGAGAACCCGAGCCCGCCCAGCATCGCGAGCGCGATCAGCTGGAACGGGAAGCGCAGCGCGGAGCCGATGCCGCTGATCGCCTCCTGGGGACGGAGGTCGACCGTGTCGAGCGAGGCCTCCACCGGGTTGCCGATGCCGGCGATCATCGCGGAGATCGCCAGCAGCACGATCGCGACCACGGACATGATGAGGCCGCCGACATAGGTCGCACCGCCCACCGCGAGGGAGGGCAGCGGATTGGTCAGCCCTGCGGCGCCGAGCTTCTGCTTCAGCTCCTCGGGGGTCATGCCCGCCGGCGCGGCGGCAGGGCCGGGCTGCGGTGCCGGCGACGGCGAGCCGTACGGGGAGGGAGCGGGCGAGCCATGCTGCGGCGCCGGGGAGCCGTGCACCGGGGCGGGCGAGCCATGGCCCGGGGCCGGTGCGCCGAAGGTCGGCGCCGACGGGCCGTAGTCCGGGGCGAGCGGCGGGAGCTCTGAGCTCACTGCGGGCTGCGGCGTCTGCGGTGCCGGCTGCTGCGCGGCCTGTTCCTGGGGCGGCTGCTGGCCGCCGTCCTGCTGCGGATCCTGAGGCTGCGGATCCGATGACGGGTTCTGCCCGTCGCCCGGGACAGTCATGGGCTTCCCCTCCGAGTCGTCGAGATGGTGATGGGCGTCATGAGGCCCGATCTTCGACAGCACCGCGGAGCGCGTCCCAGCGCTTCCGTCACGCAGTCCCCACCCAGGTTCCCCTCACGACGCCTCCAGCCTACCGTCAGACTCCTGGAAGCACCTCCCCGCGGGAGAGGAAAAACCCCTGTTCAGCGTCGCCAGAGGTCCCGCGGGTCCGTCCCGGCACGGAAACCGAAGGCCTCGAGCATCGCGGCCGCCTCGGGGAACCCGTGGGCGAGGGCACCGGGCGCGTGCGCATCGGAGCCGAAGCTGATCGCACGCCCGCCCTCCTCGCTCCACCACTGCGGCATCCACGGCCACAGGCGGCGCGTGTTCATCTCCAGCGCGCGGCCGCTGTCGGCGATCGCGCGCAGCGCGGTGCGGAACTCCTCCTCGACGGCACGGGGGTCGACGGGCCCCTCCTGCTCCTGCGGCCAGTACCGCAGGGCGTAGTCGAGGTGGGTGACGATCTCGAAGGGCTCTTCCCCCGCGACCAGCGCCGGGACCTCCGCGAGATAGCGGCGCAGCACCTCCAGAGCAGGCATCCGGCGGTACAGCGTGTCCGGCTCGGCGCGGCCTCCCTCGATCTCGAGGGTGTGGAGGGAGCCCAGCAGGCGGTCGAAGCGGGAGAGGTCCAGGTGCTCGCGGGCGGTGTCCAGCCGCAGGTGGGGCTGGCCGATCTCGAGCCCGGTGCCGATGTGGAGCTGCGGGAACATCGCCCGGCAGCGCTCGATGTTCTCGAAGTAGGCGTCGGCGTCGAAGCGGGGCACGGCCACGCGGCCGTCGGGCTCGAGCAGGTGGCGCTCGTGGTCGCCGAAGTCCTGCGGGTCGCTGTACCAGGCGTCCTCGAGGTCGAGGTGCTCGGTGAAGAACAGGGCGGGCAGTCCGATGCGCACCGCGCGGGCGCAGGTGGCCTCCATCGTGCCGCGGGCGGCGGAATCCGGTCCCCCGGTGTCCCAGGAGAACTCGCTGTGCACGTGGCTGTCGGCGGGAAGGCTCATGGGGCCAGAATCCCACAGGCGTGCGCGTCGCGCCCTCAGGTGCTCGGAGGCAGGAAGAGCAGGCCGTTCCGCATGACGCGCAGGTCCAGAGCAGGTGCCGCGTCCATCAGAGCGGTCATGATCGCCTCGGAGGCCTCACGGCGGAGGTTCGTCGCGACCCAGAGGTCGGTGCCGTCCTGGAGGCGGACGGGCCGCGGGCGGGCGCTCAACGGGAGATCCTCGGCGAGGCTGATGGCGCCATCCCGCACGACCGAGGCCGCTCCCTCCCGCTCGGCGACGATGCGGGCGAGCTCCCGCACCACGCGGGCCGCGGGCATCTTCCGGGCCTGGACGTTCTCCGGGCAGTCCGCGCCGAAGACCTGGAAGACGACGGGGCGGCGGCGGAGGGTGACCTTGTCCCGCAGCCGGTCGTACCGCCAGCGCAGCTGATCACCGCGGCGCCCCACCGCACCGATCGACTCGGTGCTGCCGATGTACTCCTCCCCGTACAGGGCCAGCAGCTCGTCGTCGAGCCGTCTGACGCGCGTGACGGCGGTGGTGGTGTCCATGAGGTCGCGCACCTCTGCGCTGTCGATCGCCTCGAGCTCCTGGGCGAGCTCGGTGAGGGTGGTGAGCCCGCAGGCGCGGACCAGCTCGCAGGCGAACTCGATGCCGCGGTCGCTGCCGGCGTTGTCGCCCGGGAACCGGGCGGCGAGGAAGGCCTTCAGGGAGGGCACGTCCAGTGCCGTCGGCGGCGCCTCGGGGCCGTCGGCCTCCGCTCCTGAGGGGTCGCCGGAGGCGGCGTCGACCGTACCGGGCCGCGCCTGCGCGGCCTGGTCGTCCCCGAGCGGGTCCTCGTCCTCGCGGGCGTCGAGCCGGGTGGGGTTCGCCAGCACCCGCTCGATCGCCGTGAACGTCTCGTCGAGGGCGCGCCGGGCATCTGCCGCCGCACCGAAGAGCTGGTCGATCGTCTGCTGGTCGTGCGTGCTGATGTGCCTGTAC
>JAAZLF010000408.1 GCA_012799425.1 Actinomycetales bacterium
GAGCGACTGGGCGAAGCCCACCGAGTCGCCCTGGATCCGAGAGATCCGGTTGCCCTTGTCGGGATCGTTCGTGTAGCGCGAGAAGGCCTGCGCGAGGGAGCCCACGACCTCCTGGAACAGCTGGCCGCCGGCGGCGTTGTCGACGTCGCCGAAATCGAAGACGGGAGCGTTCGGGGAGATGAAGGTGGCGGGCACGAAGTTGTGCACGAACAGCAGCGGGTCGATGATCCGCAGCGTGTACGAGCCGCGGCACACCGCACCGACCTGCGAGTTGAGGTAGGCGTCGTCCCAGTAGATCTCCGACTGGGTGCCGAACTTGTTGTCCGGGATCTCCTTGAGGCTCACGTAGAAGGCGAGCTGCTGCGAGGAGGGGCGACCGCCGAACTTGAAGCGCTCCCAGGAGGTGCCCACCGTGGAGGCGAGCAGGTCATCGCCCGCGAACACGGAGCGCGCATCCGGTGACTGGTCGTTGAACTCGTACCCGCCCGCCTCGGTGATCAGGCCGGTGGCGCGGCCATCGACCACGGTGATCAGCCCGTACCCCTGGGGCACCAGGATCTTCGAGCCGTTCGAGATGACGTTCTGCGAGCCGCGGACGTTCGAGCCCCGGCCGGCGTTGGTGCCCTGCGGGACCGCCGGGAACAGCGCGGCAGTCTGCGGAAGACCGTTCGGAATGGTCAGGAAGTCCTTCCACTGATCAGCGAGCATCCCGCCGACAGCGCCCTTGAATGCCTGGATGAATCCCATGTGAGCTCCTTCGTCGCCCCCGAGCGTGTGGTCGCGGTCATGGTATCCCGCGGTGCCGAACGTCCGCTGGATCCAGGCGCTACCGTCGGGGTCCATGAAGCGGTACCGGGAATGGAGCGAGCGGCACCAGGTCGCGCTCTACCTGCTGGCGATCGCCGTCGGCCTCTTCCTCGGGGTGCTCGCGCCCACCTCGACCCCGGCGCTCGAGCCGGTGGTGGAGCCCGCGATCGCCGCACTGCTGCTGGTCACCTTCCACGGGATCCCGCTGCGCGGGCTCGCCGGAGCGCTGCGGGACGGTCGCTTCCTGCTGGTCCTGCTGGGTGTGAACTTCCTGGTGGTCCCGCTGATCACGCTGGTGCTCACGCGTCCGCTGGCGCACTCCCCCGAGCTGCTGACCGGCGCTCTGCTGGTGCTGCTGGCCCCATGCATCGACTACGTCATCGTGTTCACGGCCCTCGCGGGCGGGGCACAGGAGCGTCTGCTGGCGGCGACCCCGCTGCTGATGCTCGCCCAGCTGCTGGCCCTGCCCGTGCTGGTGCCGCTGCTGAGCGGAGGCGCCGCGACGGGGATGATCGATCCTGCCCCGTTCCTGCAGGCCCTGGTGCTGCTGGTGCTGCTCCCCCTGCTGGCGGCGGCGCTGCTGCAGCGCCTCAGGCCACGGCTGGACCTCTCCGGCGCGATGGTGCCGCTGATGCTGCTGGCGCTGCTGACGGTCGTCGCCTCACAGGCACCGCGTGCGCTCGGCGCCGGCACGGCCCTGCTCACGCTGATCCCGGTGTACGTCGCGTTCCTGGTGCTCGCGACGTCGGCCGGCGTCGTGTTCTCCCGCGCCACGGGGCTCGAGATCGCAGAGGCCCGCGCCGTGACCTTCTCCGGCGCCACCCGCAACTCGCTCGTGGTGCTGCCGCTCGCGCTCGCCATGCCGTCACCGCTGGTGGCCGCGGCGGTGGTGACCCAGACGGTGGTCGAACTGCTGGGGATGGTGGTGCTGGTGCGGGTGCTGCCGCGGCTGCTCAGGGACGGTCCGCGACGACCAGCACCGCGGTGATCGGGAAAGCGAGCAGGCCCGGCGCGCTCTCGTAGGGTGCCCAGAGAGCCTGCGCCAGCTCCTCGATCTCGGATCGCACCTTTGCCGTCTGCGCCTGGTGGATCCTGCCGGGGCCCGCGACCCCACCACGGATCCCCGCCAGCAGACCCTCGACGGAGATGCGCCAGGTCCAGTGCAGCTCCTCGGCGCGCATGACGCGCAGCCCCGCTTCTCCTGCGAGGCTCGCGAGCCCCTCAGGTGCCCGCTCGAAGTCCAGCTCGGGGGCCAGGCGCGTGCTCGTGACGGGCCGCGCGCCGGCGGCTCTCGCAGCGTCGCCGTACGCCGCGAGATGGGGTCCGGGCGCGGCCGGCCAGATGGTCATCGCCAGGCGGGCCGACGGCGCGGCGATCCGTGCCAGAGCCCGCATCGCCGCGCGGGGATCGGGCACATGGTTGAGGACGAAGTTCGCCGTGACGGCCCCTGCGGAGGAAGGCGTCAGCGAAAGCCCGGGCAATCCGGATTCGCGGACCTCGACCTCGACCCCTGCCCGTGCAGCGGCACCGCGGGCCAGCGTGACCATGTCGGGGTCAGGATCCACGGCCGTGACGCGCCGACCGCGGCGCGCGGCAGTCACGGCGAGGTCACCGGTGCCGCAGCCGATATCGAGATGGTCAGGGCTCGGCCCGGTCGCCTCCAGCAGCGTCTCGACAGTACCCGCGCACAAGGTCGCGAAGGAGCGGCGGTATGCCTCGGCGACGCCCTCCCATCCCATCGTCAGCCCGTGATGTCGAACGTCGCGAGCTTGCGGCTGTCGCCCGAGCTCTGCAGCTCCAGCAGCTGGGCGTAGATCCCCCCTGAGGCGGCGAGCTGCGCCGGGGAGCCGATCTCGTCGATGTTGCCGTCGCGCAGGGTGATGATCCGGTCCACGCCCGCGATGGTCGAGAGGCGGTGGGCGATGATCAGCGAGGTGCGCCCCGCCATCAGCTCCTCGAGGCCCTTCTGCACCTGGATCTCGGCCTTGGTGTCCAGCGCGGAGGTGGCTTCGTCGAGCACCAGCACCGGGGCGTCCTTGAGGATCGCGCGCGCCACCGCGATGCGCTGGCGCTGACCACCCGAGAGCTTGAGCCCGCGTTCCCCGATGACCTGCTCGTAGCCGCGTTCGAAGCGGCGGATGAAGGCATCGGCGTTGGCACGGCGGGCCGCCTCGACGACCTCCTCGTCGCTCGCCTCGGGGTGCCCGTACGCGATGTTCTCGCGGATGGTGCCGGAGAACAGGGAGGCGTCCTGGAAGACCACGCCGATGCGGGCGCGCAGCTGGTCCAGCGGCAGCTCAGCGCTGGGATGACCCACCACCTCGATGCTGCCGGTGCGCGGCTCGTACAGGCCCAGCAACAGGTTCACGATCGTGGACTTGCCGCCGCCGGACTCCCCCACCAGGGCGATCTTCTCGCCGCGGTCCACCTGGAAGTCGATCCCGTGCAGCACGTCCTCGCCGTCCTCGTAGGCGAAGGAGACGTCCCGGAAGGCGACCACCGGGGCGCCGGCCACGGGGGCGATCGCGCGAGCCTCGTCCGCGGTCCCGCCCGCAGGCAGCTCCCCCGCCGTGCCGTCGGCGTGCCCGGCATCGCGTGCATGCTCGGGCCGGGCCGCCATCACTGCGGCGGTGCGCGGATCCACCGGGGTCTCCATCACCCGGAAGTAGTCCTTGGAGCCGGCGATCGCGCGCTGCGCGGAGTCGATCACCCAGCTCATCGACTCCACAGGTGCCTTGGCCATGGACATCAGCTGGATCAGCAGCACCATCTCGCCGAGGCTGAAGGCGCCCTGCACGGTGCGCACGAAGATGATCACGTAGATGCCGAAGAAGATGAGGTTCAGGAAGGCACGGCGGATCACGTCCATGCGGTGCCAGTGCGTGGACTGGGCGCGGGTAGTGGCATCGGTGGAGCGGAAACGGCGCGAGAAGTCCTCCAGCTCGCCGCGTTCGCGCACGAAGGACTTCACCACGCGGATCTGGCCGACCACCTCCGCGAAGCGCCCCGAGGCGATGTCCACCTGCTCGTTCTTCTGACCCTCGAGACGCTGCCACTTCACGGAGGTCAGCGAGGTCAGCCACACGTAGACCGGGAACACGATCAGCAGCAGCACGGTCAGCGGCCAGGCGTACCAGGCGCTGATGGCGAGCACCGCGGCGGTGGTGATGAGCATCGACGCGAAGGAGTTCGACATCATCTTGGTGAAGTTCGTGATCTCGGTGATCGAGCGGTTCAGCCGGGCCACGATCGTGCCGGTGATCTCGCCGTCGAACCAGCGCTGCGGCAGGTGGAGCAGCTTGTCGTAGTAGCGCACCGAGAGGATGGTGCGCATCCGGTTGCTCATCACGTCACCGAACCAGCCGCCGACGTTGGAGATCACGGTCACGGCCAGCTCCGCCACCAGCACCGCGCCCGCGATCAGCACCACCGTGCGCACCGCGGTGCCGGTGGCTGTGTCCCCGCCCACGGCCGCGGCGACCGTGTCGGTCGCGTGACCGATGAGGAAGGGCACCGCGAGCCCCGCGCCCGCGGTCAGCACCGAGCAGAGGATGATCGCGGTGTACAGCGGGGCCAGGGCCCGGGTGAAACGGACGATGCGCAGCAGGGAGGTCACCTGGCAAGCCTAGGCGCTCGGGGTCGGGGGATAGCGCACGCCCCCGTCAGTCCGACTTCGGGCCCACCACGCCCAGGAGCACGCCGAGAGAGGCCCTCTCCCCTGCGCGCCTGCGCCGCAGCACTCCGCTGATCACGGCGTAGGGCACGAGCATCACGAAGCCGACGGCGCTCAGCAGCAGGATCGCCACCACCACGGAGCCGTCGCCCTCGCCCCCACCGCCGGTGCCGGTGCGGGCCACCAGCAGGGCC
>JAAZLF010000409.1 GCA_012799425.1 Actinomycetales bacterium
CCTGGACCACACCCGCCACAGCGCCCTCGAGCACCCCGAGCGTCTCGAGGCGCCGGCGCGGGGTCCTGCCGCGACCTCGGGGACGTCATGAGCCACTCCCACGGCCCGGTCGCGGGCCACGCCGGTGCCGCGCACCGCTGGCGACTGCTGCTCGCGGTGGCGCTGATCGGCACGTTCTTCGTGGTCGAGCTGGTGGCCGGTCTGCTGTCCGGCTCGCTCGCGCTGCTCTCCGACGCCGGGCACATGGCCGCCGACGTCGTCACCCTCTCCGCCGCGCTCGCCGCGACCGTGCTCGCCGCACGCCCCTCGAAGGACGGCCGGCGCACCTTCGGCAACTACCGCCTCGAGGTCTTCGCAGCGCTGCTGGCCGTGCTGATCATGCTCGGCGTGTCCCTCGCCATCGGGATCAGCGGGATCCGGCGCCTCGGCGCGGAGCCCGCCGTGGACACCGGCCCGATGCTGGCGGTGGGTGCGCTCGGACTGGCCGTGAACCTCGTGGTGCTGTGGATGCTGCACGGCGGCGCGGGGGAGAGCCTCAACATCAAGGGTGCCTACCTCGAGGTGCTCGCGGACACCCTCGGCTCCGTCGGGGTGATCGTCGCCGCGGTGCTGATCCGCGCCACCGGCGCCACAGTGATCGACACCGTGGTGGCGCTCGCCGTGGGCGCATTCATCGCCGTGCGCGCCGTGCTGCTGGCCCGGGAGGTGCTCGCCGTGCTCGGACAGGCCGCGCCCGCCGGCATCGACCCGCAGCAGATCCAGGATGAGCTGTCCGCCCTCGGTGGAGTCTTCGACGCGCATGACCTGCACCTGTGGACCCTCACCTCCGGGATGGAGGTCGCCACTGTGCATCTGACGGTCGAGCCGGGCATCGACCCCCACGACGTCCTCGACGCCGCTCGGGCCTTGCTGCGCGATCGTCACGGCATCGCGCATGCCACCATCCAGACCGAGCCGACCGACCACCACGGCTGCCTCGAGATCGGCTGGTGACGAGCATCGGGAGCCTCGAAGGGGCGACCCCGGGGCGCGTACGCTGAGGCCATGACCACCATGAACGACCCGAACTCCGCTTCCCGCCTCACCGCGGTCGTCACCGGCGCGTCCTCCGGCATCGGCCGCGCCACGACCCTCCGGCTCGTCGAGGAGGGCTGGCACGTGCTCGCCGTCGCCCGGCGCGAGGACCGGCTCGATGAGCTCGCCGCGGAGACCGGGTGCGAGGTGCTCGCAGTCGACATCACCTCCGATGCCAGCGTCGACCGGCTCGTCGCCCGCGCGCAGGAGCTGTTCGGTCCGGGCCTGAACGCCGTGGTGCACGTGGCCGGCGGGGCGCTCGGGATCGAGACCGCCGCCGAGGCGGATCTCGAGAAGTGGCAGCGGATGTACGACATCAACGTGCTCGGCACGCTGCGCGTCACCCGCGCCCTGCTGCCCGCGCTGCGCGAGAGCGGCCGCGGGGACCTGCTGTTCGTCACCTCGGTCGCCGGGCACGAGGCCTATCCCGGCGGCTCCGGGTACAACGCCGCCAAGGCCGGGGAGACCATGCTCGCCCGCGCCCTGCGGCTCGAGCTGAACGGGGAGCGGATCCGGGTCATCGAGATCGCTCCCGGCATGGTCCGCACCGAGGAGTTCTCCCTCGTGCGCCTCGGTGACCAGGAGGCGGCCGACGCCGTCTACGACGGGGTCGAGCAGCCGCTGACCGCCGATGACTGCGCCGATGTCATCTCCTATGCGCTGAACGCACCCCACCACGTGAACCTCGACCTGGTGACGGTCCGCCCGCTCGCACAGGCCGCCGCGCACCGGGTCGCCCGTCACCAGGGAGTCTGATGTCCTCCATGGGTGGGGGCGGATACAGCGGCATGGGCGGTGGAGGCGGCCGGATGCGCGACGACCTCAAGCTCGCCCCCGGACAGCGGCCCGATCTGCGCCGGGTGCTCTCGCTCTTCCGCCCCTACCGCGGCACCCTCACCGGGGTGCTGGCGCTGATCGTGCTCGGCGCCGCGGCCGGGGTGGTCTCCCCGTTCCTGATCCGCGAGATCGTGGACGTCGCCCTTCCCGAGCAGCGCGCCGACGTGCTGGGCTGGGCCGTCGGCGGGCTGATCGCGGTCACCGTCGTCTCGAGCGCCCTCGGCGTCACCCAGTCGATGCTCTCCACCCGCGTGGGCCAGTCCGTCATGCACGACCTGCGGGTCTCGGTGTTCTCGCACCTCCAGCGCATGGGCCTGGGATTCTTCACCCGTACCCGCACCGGCGAGATCCAGTCCCGGATCTTCTCCGACATCGGCTCCATGCAGGCCGTGGTCACCTCCGTGATGACCCAGATCGTCTCCGCCGGTGCGGGCGTGCTGATGGCTCTGGTGGCGATGGTCGCGCTGGACTGGCGCCTGACCCTGTTCTCCCTCATCGCGCTGCCCTTCGCAGTGTGGATGAACCGCCGCGTGGGGCGGCGTCGCCGCGAGATCGTGCGCACCCGCCAGGAGAAGGCCGCGGACCTCTCCGCCGGGATCCAGGAGTCGCTGTCCGTCTCCGGGATCCTGCTGGGCCTGACCATGGGCCGCACCCAGGCGCTCAGCGAGGCGTTCTCCGGCGACTCCCGCGAACTCGCCGACCTCGAGGTCCGCTCGGAGATGGCGGGGCGCTGGCAGATGGCGGTGTTCACGACCCTGATGGCCCTGTTCCCGGCGCTGACCTACCTCCTCGGCGGTCACCTGCTGTTCTCCGACCCAGAGGGCAGCGGCGTCACCATCGGCACCCTGGTCGCCTTCATAGCCCTCCAGGCCGGCCTGTTCCCCCAGATCAACGGCCTGCTGCGGGTCGCTGCCCAGGTCAACAGCTCCCTGGCCCTGTTCGCGAGGGTCTTCGAGTATCTCGACGCCCCGATCCTGATCCAGGACGCCCCCGACGCCGTCTCGCTCGACCCCGCCGCCGTGCGCGGCGAGATCCGCTTCGAGGACGTCACCTTCACCTACCCCGGCGCCGACGACCCGGCCCTGGAGGGGCTGGACCTGGTGGTGCCGGCCGGGAAGCACACCGCGCTGGTGGGCGCCACCGGCTCCGGCAAGACCAGCACCGGCTACCTGATGGCCCGCCTGTACGAGCCCGACTCCGGAGCGATCACCCTCGACGGGCACGACCTGCGGGACATCACCATGGGATCGCTCGCCGCGAGCATCGGCGTGGTCACCCAGGAGACCTACCTGCTGCACGCGAGCATCGCGGACAACCTCCGCTTCGCCCGCCCCGAGGCCGATGACCAGGAGCTCGAGCGGGCCTGCCGGATCGCGCAGATCCACGAGCACATCGTCTCCCTGCCGGACGGCTACGACACCGTGGTGGGAGAGCGGGGCTATCGTTTCTCCGGCGGGGAGAAGCAGCGCCTGGCCCTCGCGCGCACCATCCTGCGCGACCCGCCCGTGCTGCTGCTGGACGAAGCCACCTCCGCGCTCGACGTCGCCACCGAGCGCGCGATGTCCGGTGCGCTGGACGCCGCCGCACGCGGCCGCACCACCGTCTCGATCGCGCACCGTCTCTCGACCGTCCGCCACGCCGATCAGATCATCGTGATGCAGGCCGGTGGCATCGTCGAGCGGGGGACCTACGAGGAGCTCGTCGCCCGCGACGGTGCCTTCGCGCAGCTGGCCCGTCAGGACGCACGGCGCGACCAGGCCGGCACGGGTCCCGAGGCTCAGGAGCAGCTCCCGCCGCATGATCCAGGCGCGGGCGCGGAGCCCCTGTCGCCGGGGCTGCGTCCCTGAGGTGCAGGCGCTCCGCACCCGGTGTACGACCAAAGGCGGAGGGCGATCTCCTCCCTGCGCGGGATGTGGACGGTGTCGCTTGCGAGGCAGGATCTGTCCATGGGCAGACGCCGCACCGTGCACAGAGCGCGGCGTCCGCACGGTCACCAGGACGGAGGGCACCTCATGACGGCGATGCACCCGGAGCGGATCGAACGCCGCTGGCGCGGGTCGAAGCCCGCTGTGGGCCGCCCCGTGCTGTTCGCACTGATGCTGATCGTCGCGGCGCTGGGGATGCTGGTCCTGCTGGTCGCGGGGCCGAATCTCGCGCTGCCCCTGGCGGTCGGATGCGCCGCATCGCTGATGGCGCTGGTGGCGATCGCCTGGGCTGTCGCGGGCCCGCGCCTGTGAGAGCAGGCCTCAGACGTCGAGCTCGATCTGGCCCTCGCCGCGGGAGACGCAGGTGATGATCTGGTCCTCCTGCTCGTCATCCATGAGGAACTCGTCCATGTGCTCGACCTCGCCGGAGACCAGCGGCACCACACAGGTGCCGCACACGCCGCCCTCGCACGAGTAGTCCATCGGGATGTCGGCATCGAGCAGCGCCTGGAGGAGGGATTGCCCCTCGTCGACCTCGACCGTGATCCCCGACTTCAGGCACTTCGCGGTGAAGGGCTCTCCGAACAGCGACATCCTCGCTCCTTCTGCATCCACCGTCCCTGGAGGCGGGACGGATCCGTGGAGGTCTCAGTCTTCCACGACATCGCGGGGACGACGAGGTGAGTCATACCTCTTCAGCGCCTGGACGACCCCGCTTCGCGGCGTCCTCACGAGGCCGGAGCGGCGCGGCCGCTCAGGCCTCCTCGGCCTGCTGCGTCGCGCGCTCGTCCTCCGACCCGCGCATCACCGAGCTCGGTGATGCGCCCGCAGCGGGTGCAGACGTGACGACGCGGGGGCTCGATGCTGGGGCGGGGCCGCTCGAGGGGCTCAGCGCGAGCGCGGAGGGGCCGAAGCTCAGCACCAGCAGAGCCGCCGCTCCCATCGCGGAAGCCCCGACGCGTGCTCGCCGCGGACCGGTCTCATCGTCCATATCGGTGTCCTCCTCCTGCCGACGACGGCCGCTGCGACGTCGGACGCCCATCGCACCGCGCTCAGCTGAGCGTGCGCTGGGCGGAGGGGACAGAAGGGCTGTGAGCGCGCACCCGCAGCCACGTCGGTCTCGAGCGCACCGCACCTGTTCCCCGCGTCTCTTCCCCGGGGCGGCGCGTGACCGCCGGCCGACCGCGGCGTACACTGACCGCCATCGGCATCGACCCGGCCATCACCGGAGAGCCGCGGGAAGAACCGCCCATGCCCGTCCGGGGCTCGGGCCCAGTAGAACCCGCCGGGACCAGCCCGTCACAGCTGAGGAACAAGGGGAGGCCCCTGCGCCGCGAGAGGCGGCGCGAGAGGCGTCAACCGAGGTGGTACCGCGCCACCGGTCCCGGCCGGAAGCGTCCTCGGACAGCACGATGTCCCCGCTGTCGCCCCCTGTTCTTCCTCGGAGGTCCGCCCCATGGTCTACCCGGTCACCGCAGGCCCGCTCGTCTCCTCGCCGAACCTGCCCTCGCTCGAGAACGCGATCCAGGAGTTCTGGCGCACCGACGACACCTTCCGCGCCTCGATCGCGCAGCGCGAGGGGGCCGAGGAGTTCGTCTTCTACGACGGGCCCCCCTTCGCCAACGGCCTGCCCCACTACGGCCACCTCCTGACCGGCTTCGTCAAGGACGTCGTGCCCCGCTTCCGCACCATGTGCGGGAACAAGGTCGACCGCCGCTTCGGCTGGGACACCCACGGCCTGCCCGCCGAGCTCGAAGCCATGCGGGAGCTGGGCATGACCGAGAAACGCGAGATCGAGGAGATGGGCGTCCAGGAGTTCAACAACGCGGCGCGCGCCTCCGTGCTGAAGTACACCAAGGAGTGGGAGGACTACGTCACCCGCCAGGCCCGCTGGGTCGATTTCGAGAACGACTACAAGACCCTCGACGTCACCTTCATGGAGTCGGTGCTGTGGGCCTTCAAGACCCTGTACGACAAGGGCCGCGCCTACGAGGGCTACTACGTCCTGCCCTACTGCTGGAAGGACCAGACCCCGCTGTCCGCGCACGAGCTGCGCATGGACGACGACGTCTACCAGGAGCGCCAGGACCAGACCGTCACCGTCACCTTCCCCTTCGTCGGCGAGAAGGCCGCCGAGCTGGGGCTCGAGGACGTGAAGGCTCTCGCCTGGACCACCACCCCCTGGACCCTGCCCACCAACTTCTCCCTCGCCGTCGGCCCCGAGCTCGAGTACGCGGTGCTGCCGGCCGGTCCGCTCGGCGCGGCCGACGGCACCGCCGCGGGGGAGGGTCGTTATCTGCTGGCCCGCGCGCTCGTCGGCTCCTACGCCAAGGAACTCGGCTACGAGAGCGCCGAGGATGACCTCGCCGCGTGCGAGGAGCGCATCTTCGCCGGCGCCGAGCTCGAGCACGTGGCCTACCAGCCGCTGTGGACGGTCTACTCCGAGGACCGCGTGAAGTGGGGCACCGAGAACGCCTGGATCGTCACCGTCGCGGACTACGTCTCCACCGACGACGGCACCGGCGTGGTCCACCAGGCCACCGCCTACGGCGAGATCGACCAGCAGGTCAACGCCGAGTACGGCATCCCTGTGATCGTCTCGGTGGACGACGGCGCCCAGTTCCTGGACTACTTCGCCGGCACCGATCTCGACGAGATCGCCGGGGTGCAGGTGTTCGAGGCGAACCGCCCGATCATCCGCAGTCTCCAGCGCGCCGGTCGCCTCCTGCGCGAGGCGAGCTACGTCCACTCCTACCCGCACTGCTGGCGCTGCCGGACGCCGCTGATCTACAAGGCCGTCAGCTCCTGGTACGTGAAGGTCGCCGACCAGCGCGAGCGCATGCTCGAGCTCAACGAGCAGATCGACTGGGTGCCCGGCAACGTCAAGCACGGCCAGTTCGGCCGCTGGCTCGAGGGCGCCCGCGACTGGGCGATCTCCCGCAACCGCTACTGGGGCACGCCGCTGCCGATCTGGAAGAGCGACGACCCGAACCACCCGCGGATCGACGTCTACGGCTCCCTCGCCGAGATCGAGGAGGCCTTCGGGACCCTGCCGCGCAACGAGCACGGCGAGGTCGACCTGCATCGCCCCTACATCGACGAGCTCACCCGCCCGAACCCCGATGACCCGAGCGGGAAGTCCACGATGCGGCGCGTCGAGGAGATCTTCGACGTCTGGTTCGACTCCGGGTCGATGCCGTTCGCGCAGATGCACTACCCCTTCGAGAACACCGAGCGGTTCGAGTCCCACAACCCGGCGGACTTCATCGTCGAGTACATCGGACAGACCCGCGGCTGGTTCTACGTCATGCACGTGCTGTCCACCGCGCTGTTCGACCGCCCGGCCTTCACCTCGGTGATCTGCCACGGCATCGTGCTCGGCGAGGACGGGCAGAAGATGTCCAAGTC
>JAAZLF010000410.1 GCA_012799425.1 Actinomycetales bacterium
CGGTGAGGGCATGGGCCCGCTCGAGGTTCTCGACCGTGTCCCGGCCGGAGCGGATCGCCCGGACCCACTGCGCGAAAGGGTTCTCCGCATCGCCAGGGACCTCGAGCGGGCGGGGACCCTCACCGGTGTCGACGCTGGTGCCGCCGTCGGCCCCGAGCCCGTGCTGGAACGAGCCCTTCGTGCCCTGCACCTCGATCGAGAAGGGGCTCGTGGGGGTGACGAACCCGGTCTCGATCACGCC
Source organism: Actinomycetales bacterium (assembly GCA_012799425.1). Classification (GTDB taxonomy): domain Bacteria; phylum Actinomycetota; class Actinomycetes; order Actinomycetales; family Dermabacteraceae; genus Brachybacterium. The sequence continues at coordinate 242 of JAAZLF010000410.1, forward strand.
GATCGCGCCGTCGGCGCCGGTCACGGTCACCACGGCGTTGTCCTCCACGCCGCGGCCGGTCATATCGGTGAAGGTCGCCGAGCGCACCTGCACGTCCGCGCCCAGGATCAGCTGGGTCAGATAGACGGGGTGGGCGGCCAGATCGCTGAACGCGCCGCCGATCGCGGCGGCAGGATCGTAGAAGCGGGCCGGCAGCCAGTCACCGATCGAGCCGTTGTGGGCCAGGCGCACCCGCGAATAGGTCAGCCGTCCCAGCGTGCCCTCCTCGAGCACGCCCTGCAGAGCGAGCGCGTAGCCGTGGGCCAGGCGGGGCAGGGAGACGGTCAGCCGCACCCCCGCCTCGCGCGCCGCGGCGATCAGCTCCTCGCCCTCGGCGACGGTGGGGGCCAGCAGCTTCTCGGTGAACACGTGCTTGCCCGCCGCGATCGCGCGCCCGATGACGTCGCGATGCTCGCTGGTGGCGGTGGTGACGGTGACGCCGTCGAGGTCCTCGCGGGCCAGCAGCGCCTCGAGGTCCTCGGCGAACTCGACCCCGAGCGTCTCGGCCAGGGCTCTGCCGCGTGCGGCGTCTTCGTCCCAGACAGCGACCAGCTCGGTCCCGGGATGCTGCTGCGCCTCCCTGGCGTACTCCTCGGCGTGGACATGCCAGGCCGAGAGCGCGGCGATACGTAGTGGTGCGGACATTCTTCCTCACGATCTTTCGGATGGTTCACGGCACGCCCGCAGGGCTGAACACCGCACTTCACAGCGGGGCCGGGGCCCCGCAGCACCTGACCGGCTCAGCCGGGCAGATGAAGATTCGGATCCGGCTCCCCGAAGCCCTCGGGAAGACGGAACGGACAGAACTGCTGCATCGTCGGGTCGACGTAGTCCTGAGCCTCCTTGACCAGGTTCTCCGGGGTGTCGGAGCCCTGGTTCAGGCTCTCCTGCATCGTCATCATCGCGTCCCACAGCTTGGTGCCCACCGGCAGCGGCGGACGGGACTGAGCGACCCCCAGCAGCTCCGCGAAGAAGCGGATGTCGTCGTTCCAGCCCTCGGGGTCGGCGAGCGTCTCCAGGTTGGTGGGGATGCGGCTGATGCCGGTGGCGAGGATCTTCTGCCCCTGGTATCCGGCGTAGAAGGTCATGAACCGCCACGCCGCCTCGGACATCGACGCGCCCTTGGGCATCGTCAGCGCGAAGCCGCCCGCCCAGGTGAACGGGTCATCGCCCTCGTTCGGCACCGGCAGATGGGTGACGGTGTAGTTCATGTCCGGCTTGTAGTCCGCCTGCCCCTGCACGCCCCACGGCCCGGTGATCTGGAACAGCTGCCGGTCCGAGAAGAACGAGGTCTGGGTGGGCGGGGCGTTCGGCGGCTGGTACGTCGCCTTGAAGGCGTCCAGGCGCGGGAAGCTCAGCCGGTCGATCCAGTCCGCGTACATGGTGGCCACATCGAGCATGGGCTGCTCGTCCAGCAGCATGCGGCACTCGTCGTTGTCGTACAGCGGGACACCGTTCGCGATCGCCCACATCAGCAGCGAGGCCTGGTCGTCCCACGGGATCCAGGTGACCTGCTCGTAGGAGCCGCGTGAATCCTGCACGCTGACCTCGTCGTGGATCTCCCACATCTGGTCGTAGGAGAGGGGCCCGTTCTCCGGATCCAGCAGCGCCCGATCGATGCCCGCCTCGTCCGCGAGGTCGAGGTTGACGTACATGCCGCGGGTGTCGGTGTCCATCGGCAGGCCGTAGTACTGGCCGTCGTAGAACAGCTCGTCGGTGGCGAACTTGACCCAGCCGGCCATGAACTCCTGCGGGCTCATCCCCTCGTGCTCCTCGATCAGGCCGTCGATCGGCTCGAGCAGCCCCAGGGAGGCGAACTGCGAGGTGTTGAAGCGGTCCATGAAGTAGACGTCCGGGCCGGTGCGGCCGCGCACGGCGGTGATGACGCTCGAGGCGTCGCCCTCACCGTTGGAGGGCACCTGGGAGACCTCGACCGTGATGTCGGGGTTCTCGGCGGTGAACGCCTCGATGACCTCGGCCTCGACGTCGGCGTCGGAGGCCCAGATGCCCCACAGCTTCACCACGTCCGGGTTGCGATCCGCCCCGGTGGGGCGGTCGGTGCAGCCGACGATCGCGCCGCCGGCGATGGAGACGGAGGCACCTGCGCCCAGGGCTCTGAGGAGTGTCCTTCGATCGATCACTTGAAACCTCCCAGGGAGATGCCGCTGACGAAGTAGCGCTGGAACAGGAAGAAGAGGATCACCAGCGGGAGGACCACCAGGAACGATGCCGCCATCAGCAGGCTGAAGGGGACGTCCTGCGCGTTGACGGAGCGGAACACCTCCATGCCGATGGAGAGCGTCTGGAGGTTCTGGTCCTGCAGGTAGATCAGCGGGCCCATGAAGTCGTTCCAGGTGCCCACCGCGGCGAAGATCGCCACCACGGTCAGGGCCGGGCGCGTGGCGGGGAAGACGATCCGCCAGGCGATCGACCAGTCGCTCGCGCCGTCGACCCGGGCCGCATCGAGCATGTCGCGCGGGGTCTGCAGCATGAACTGCCGCAGCAGGAAGGTGAAGAACCCTCCCGCGAACAGCGCAGGCAGGATCAGGGGTGCCCAGGTGTTGACGAAGCCGAGCGCCGCCCACATGTCGAACATCGGGATCAGGGTCACCGGGAACGGCAGGAACAGCGTCGCCAGCACCACGAAGAACACCTTGTCGCGGCCCGGCCAGTCGATGCACGAGAACCCGTAGGCCACGATGAAGTTCGAGACCACCGAGAACACCACCACGCTCAGCGTGATCAGCGCGCTGTTGCGGAAGAACAGCCAGAACGGCATCACCGTGGTGGCCTCGCGGAAGTTGCCCCAGTGGAACTCCTGGGGGAACAGGGTGGGCGGGACCATCGCGAGCTCCTCGGGTCCCTTGAGGGCCGAGATGATCATCCAGTACAGGGGCAGGGAGAACAGGGCCAGCACCGCCAGGATGACCAGGCGGGAGATCCAGGCGCTGAGCCCGGTGGGTCGCGAGCCGTCGGGGTTGCGGCCGTAGTCGGAGCGCGACTTCAACGGGCGGGCGGTGCCCGCCGCGCGCGTCGGAGCGCTCATCTGATTGATCGCCATGATGTGTGCCTTCCTCTCAGCCCGCGGCCACGTCGTAGTTGACGAACCGGCGCGAGAGCCAATAGATGAGACCCGCCAGGAGCATGCCGAACAGGAACAGGAGCACCGCGAGCGCCGAGGCGAAGCCGAGCTGGCCGTAGGAGAAGGCGTTGCGGTAGAGGTAGAGCATGTAGAACAGCGTCGCGTTGTCCGGCCCGCCGTCGGTCATGATGTACGCCTCGGTGAACACCATCATCGCGCCGGAGACGCCCGTGATCAGGTTGAACAGGATCGTGGGTGTCAGCAGCGGCAGCGTGATCGCGGTGAACTGCTTCCTCCGCCCGGCGCCGTCGATGCGCGCCGCCTCGTAGAGCGTGGAGGGGATGTTCCGCAGCCCGGCCAGGTAGATCAGGGCCGCATTGCCCGCGGCGAGCTGGGACATCAGGATGATGACGATCTTCGCGTAGCGCGGCTCGCCCAGCAGGTTCGTGTCCGGCATCCCGAACAGGCCCAGGAACTGGTTGACGATGCCGAACTGCGGGTTGACGAACACGATGAAGATGAAGGACATCGCGAACATCGGGATCAGCGAGGGCAGGTACAGCAGGGTGCGGTAGATCGCCACCTCGCGCACGTTGCGGTTCATCGCCAGCGCCAGCAGCAGTGCGACCACCAGGCCCAGCGGCACGGAGATCAGCATGTAGTAGACGGTGTTGCCCACCGAGGTGCGCACCAGCGGGTCCAGGAACGCGGAGATGTAGTTCTGCAGCCCGATGAAGGTGGGGGTCTGCATGCCCGAGTACTGGGTGAGGCTGATGCCGAAGGAGTACACCAGCGGGTAGATCACGAAGACGACCACGCCGATGATCCACGGCGAGATGAACAGCAGCCCCACCTTGAGGTTCCGCTTCTCGCGGCGGCTCATCCGCCGGCGGCCGCCGGCGCCGGAGGATCTCCCGGCAGGTGGTCCCGCCGAGACCTCGCGCGGCGGACCGCCCAGGGAGTGGGTGGGCCCGGCTGCGGCGACGGAATCGCTCGCACTCATGATGCTCCTTCCGATGGCACCGCGTCGTCGCGGTGCGTGCACGGGGCGGGACGGAGTGCTCCCGCCGCGGCGGATCGAGGGGATCGGATGATCCTTCCGCCATTGGTGAGGTAGATTACTCACACTGATTGACATAATCAACGGGTCGGGCCGACGAGTTTCCCCGCGGCACCGACAGCCCCCGCGTATCGTGCGCCGCAGCGGGGCAGCGCCCGGAGCCACCGGGAAGCAGACCTGACCAGGAAGGAGCCTCATGCGCGGGACATCGATGGCCGACATCGGCTCCTACAACGAGAAGCTCGTGCTGCAGATGATCCGCTCCGCGCCCGAGGGGATCTCGCAGTCCCAGGTGGTGCGCGGTAGCGGCCTGTCGCGGCAGACGGTCTCGCTGATCACGCGCAGGCTCCTGCTCGAGGGCCTGATCGAGACCGCGGGCCAGCTCATCTCCGGGCCCGGAAAGCCCACCACGATCCTGCGGGCCGTGGCCGACTCCCGCTGGACCATCGGCCTCCACGTGGATCCCGCGCACCTCACCGTCGTCATCTGCGATCTGCAGGGCAATGCGGTGGACACCGCCACTCTCGCGGCCCCCTCCGAGGACCCGGCTGCGGACCTCGCCCGCATCGTCGCCGAGATCGAGCGCCTCTGCGCGCTTCACGGCGCGGTCAAGATCCACGAGCTCCCGGGCCGTGCCCCGGTCGGGGAC
>JAAZLF010000411.1 GCA_012799425.1 Actinomycetales bacterium
CGGGGCCGCCGTCGCCCATCTCGAGCAGACCGACCAGCAGCAGACCGGTCACCAGCTGGATCCAGGCGCCGTAGTGCTGCCAGACGCCGACGGTCGGGGCGCGGAAGGTGGCCAGCCAGCCGCCGACAAGAGCGGCGGTGCCGAAGATGTGGGCGAGAAGGATGACGGTGTGCAGAACGCTCATGCCCCGGAGCCTACAAGGTTCTGACAGCGTGTCGGCAAGATGTCGTAGGGCTCGTGGTATGCCTCGCATCAGCCGTCGACGAGCAGGCCTCGCGGATGCATCGGGACGTGCAGGCGCCGCTGATCGACTCGCTGACCGCCCTCGGCGTCGAGGGCCCGGTGGCGACGGCGGAGCTGATCAACGCCGTCGTGCACGCCGCGACGCTCCAGCTCGAGTCGGGACACGACCTGGACCAGGTGCGGGCCCTGCTGGCGAGCATGCTGGGACCGCTGGTGCGCGAGCTGGGAGGCAGCGGCGCACTGCCCTGACCTCCTCGGCAGTGCCCGAAGGGGGTGCAGCGCACCGTGGTCACCCGGAAATGGAGGGGCCGACGGGCGCATCGGCCTCTACCCTGTGGCGATGACCGGACGTCCTGACCTCGCACTCCTCCACCCGCCCTTCGGCCTCGTCCTGCACGCCGGGGATCTCACGCTGCGCCCGCTGGCGGATGCGGACCTGCCTGAGTACGCAGAGCTTCTGCGTCGGCCGATCTTCGAGGACCCGCAGTCCCCGGCGATGTTCCACTGGTACCGGGCCGAGCCCGACGCCCGGGTGCGCAACGCGCTGAGCTTCCAGTGGCAGCTGCGCAGCGCGATCAGCCCCGAGAAGTGGACGCTGCCGCTGGGGATCTGGGCGGACGCACGCCTGATCGGCTGCCAGGACGTCTCCGCCGTGCGGTTCGCCGAGCGCCGCACTGTCTCCTCCGGCTCGTGGCTGACGCTCGATGCCCACGGTCGGGGGTACGGCACGCTGATGCGTCAGGCGATGCTCGTGTTCGCCTTCGACCACCTCGGCGCGCGGCGCGCGGAATCCTCCGCGGTGATCGGTAACGACGCCTCGTTCGGCGTCTCCCGTGCCTGCGGATACCGCGAGGACGGCACGCAGGTCTCCACCATGCCCGGCCCGGTGGAGGTCGAGCAGCGGTTCCTGGTCACGCCCGAGACGTTCCGCCGGCCGGACGTGCCGGTCCGGGTGGAGGGCCTCACAGCCCCGCTGCGGGAGATGCTCGGCGCCTGAGCAGAAGCTCCACTGGGGTGCTGGGTGCTGGGTGCTGGGTGCTGGGTGCTGGGTGCTGGGGTGCCGGGTACCGGGTGCCGGGTGCTGGGGTGCCGGGTGCGGACTGCTGGTCATCGGGCGCCGACCGCCCGGTGCCGGCGGCCGGGGTGCCGGCATTGGGCGGGTCGCGGCGGCTCGGGCCCTGCGGCGTCAGCAGTACGCGGTGGTCTTCGTGGTGCGCACCGAGGTCTTCGTCGCCTTCTTGTGGACGCCGCCCTTGTACTTGCAGGACTCCAGCAGCTTGCCCTTGTTCGAGTACAGACGGGCGGTGTCTCCGGTGTTGTTCCAGATGTAGCTGGACTTGTTCCAGTACAGGGTGGTCGAGGTGTTCTTCGCCTTGCCGGAGCGGATGGTGAGGGTCTTGCCCGGCTTGAGCTTGGTGCCCTTGGAGAAGGTGAACTTCTGCGGGCCGTTGTCGCGGATGGTGTAGCCCGTGAGCGTCAGGGTCTTCTTCCCGATGTTCTTGACCTGGATGAACTCCTTCTTGTAGTGGGAGTTCTTCGAGTGGTCCTTGCCGGCGGGGTCGTAGTGGATCTTCACGATGTCCAGGGGCTTCTTCACCGCGGCCTCGGCCACGGGAGGGGCGATCGCCATCAGTGCCGCGACCATCAGGGCGGCGAGGAGCACGGCGAGGAATCGGGCGCGCGAAACGGGGGTGGTGTTCATGGGTGCCTCTGAGGATGCCGGCGATCCGCGGGTGGCCGGCCGCAGGAGCTGCATCGCTCCTCCGGCTCCTCAGGATCGAAGTGGTTGATTCTGGGAAGAATGTAGCGCGAGATGCGCACGGGGGACAGGGACTTCCGGCACCAGTTCTGGCGGGTGGGTCACAAGCGTGCGGTGCGCTCTCGACATCGCAGCCGATGCCTGCGCATCGAGAGTCCGAATACGTACACCTTCGGCCATATGGCGACAGGTTGTACGCATGAGGACCGCGGATGCACGGGCGGCGCGGGGTAGGGCGCAGCCTGCGCATCGAGTGTCCTGATGCGTACACGTTCGGCCATATGGCGGCAGGTTGTACGTATGAGGACCGCGGATGCACGGGCAGGGCGGGGCAGGCCAGGCCAGGGCGGGGCAGGGCAGGGCACGGCCCCTCAGGGCGCGGCCCCGACCCGGCCCAGGCAGCGCGGCCCTGGCCACAGC
>JAAZLF010000412.1 GCA_012799425.1 Actinomycetales bacterium
CGGCGCGCGCCTGGCCCCGCGCCGGATCACAGTGAACATGAGTCCGGCATGGCGGCCCAAGCACGGCTCCGGCTTCGACCTCGCGATCGCGCTCGCCGTCATCGCCGCCCAGGGCGACCTGGCCGTGCCCGCCCCCACGGACACCGTGCTGCTGGGAGAGCTCGGCCTCGACGGTCGCGTGCGGCCGGTCCCCGGCGTGCTGCCGGCCCTGCTGGCCGCACGCGAGCACGGGATCGTCCGTGCTCTGGTGCCCGAGGAGAACCTGCCGGAGGCGCGTCTGGTCGACGGGGTCGAGATCGACGGCGCCTCGCACCTCGCAGGCGTGCTGCATCGCTACGGCGCCGACGTCCCTCCCCTCACGCTCGCGGGCCCTCCTCGCTCGACCCGCCGGGCGTCTGCACCATCGCCGGACCAGCAGCACCGCGCCGACTTCGCCGACGTGATCGGCCAGGCTCAGGCCCGCCGCGCCGCCGAGGTCGCGGCGGCCGGCGCACATCATCTCCTGCTGCTGGGGCCTCCGGGGGCGGGCAAGACCATGATCGCCTCGCGGCTTCCCAGCATCCTGCCGCCGCTCGAGCAGGAGGATTCCCTGACGGTCTCCGCGATCCACTCGCTGGCCGAACACTTCGACGCCGACGCCGGGCTGCTGCGCGCCCCTCCCTTCGAGAACCCGCACCACACCGCCTCGGCGGCCGCAGTCGTCGGAGGAGGTCCGGGTCTCGCCGCGCCGGGGGCGATCTCGCGCGCTCATGCCGGGGTCCTGTTCCTCGATGAGGCACCGGAGTTCCCCTCCCGGGTGCTGGAGGCGCTGCGCGAACCCCTCGAGACCGGGGACATCACTCTTCACCGCTCGCGAGGGGTCACGCGCTACCCCGCACGGTTCCAGCTGATCCTGGCGGCCAATCCCTGCCCGTGCGGGAAGTCCTGGGGGCGCGGTGACGGCTGCAGCTGCACCGCGCTCCAGCGCCGCCGCTACGCCTCACGGCTCTCGGGGCCCGTGCTGGACCGGGTCGATATGAGGGTCGGCGTCGGTCCGGTCGACGTGCACAGCGTGGGAGCGGTGCCCGCAGAATCCAGCGTCGAGATCGCTGCCCGGGTCTCCGCCGCCCGCATCCGGCAGCGCGATCGCTATGCGGGCAGACCTTGGAGCACCAACGCTCACCTGCCCGGCCCGCTGCTGCGCAAGGAGTTCTCCCCGGAACCCTCCGAGCGGCGCCTGCTGGATCATGCCGTGGCGCAGGGAAGGCTCACTCTGCGCGGACACGACCGCGTGCTGCGACTGGCCTGGACCCTCGCAGACCTCGCCGGAGCCGACCGACCCGACGCCGAGCACATCGGCCACGCCCTCACCCTGCGCGAAGGAGAACCTCGATGAGCGCCACCACCCCCGATCTCTTCGCGGACAACGGCTCGGCCGGCGACCCGACTCGTGACCGCCGTGCCCGGGTCACCTGGTCGTTGATCGCTGAGCCCTCCGATGCCGTCGCGTTGCTCACCTGTGCCGTGCTCGGCCCGGCCGAGGCCCTCGAACTCATCCTCCGTGACAGTTCGGCGGCTCTGCTCGACGCTCTGGGGGGACAGCTGCCGTCACAGCCCTCGGATCCCGGGCCGGGGTCCCCGCCCGACCGGGCGGAGCGGGCGCTGCGCCGGTGGCTCGCACGGCTGAAGAAGGTGGACCTCGACGAGGTGCTCAGCGACGCCGAGCGCCGTGGCCTGCGCCTCCTGACACCACAGGATCCGCAGTGGCCGACGCTGCTGGACGATCTGCAGGAAGCACGTCCGCACTGCCTCTGGGTGCAGGGGCCCGGTCGTCTCGATCAGCTGGTCGGCGGACGCAGTGCGGCTCTCGTCGGCTCGCGAGCCTCGACGCCCTATGGCGAGGACACCGCAGCGTCTCTCGCGGCGGCGTTCGCCGCCGGCGGCGGCACCGTCGTCTCCGGAGGGGCATATGGGATCGACGCTGCCGCCCACCGGGGCGCCCTCGCCGCCGACGGCGGGGCGACCATCGCCGTCCTCGCGGGCGGACTGGACCGCCTGTACCCGCGGGGCAACACCGAGCTGCTGGAACGGATCCGTGACCGCCATCTGGTGCTCAGCGAGGCCCCGCCCGGAACAGCCCCGACACGGTGGCGCTTCTTGGCGCGCAACCGCCTCATCGCGGCGCTGTCCCAGGCGACAGTCGTGGTGGAGGCCGCGTGGCGCTCCGGCGCGCTGTCGACCGCGAGGCTCGCCGATCAGCTGTCACGGCCGGTCGGTGCCGTGCCCGGCCCCATCACCTCCGCCGCCAGCGCCGGCTGCCACCGCCTCCTCAGAGAGCGCGGTGCAGTGCTGATCACCGAACCGGAGGAGCTGCTGGACCTGCTGCCCGGCGGGCCGGCTGCGGGGAAGGGGAGCTGGGCCGTGCAGGACGAGCTGGATCTGCTGCGTCCCGCGGACCGGAGAGTCCTGGACGCGGTGCCCCCGCGCTCGAGCATCAGCCCTGCGCGCCTCGCGGAGGAGATCGGGTTCAGCGTCGACGAGGCCGAGGCCGCGCTCGCTCGTCTCGCACTGCTGGGCTTGGTGACTCGGACCGCTCAACGCGTGCGACGCGCCGCGACGCCCTCCTGAGCTGCCCTGTGCCTCGATCGATGCGGGACACTGAGGGCGTGAGCACTCGCCCCCCGCACGAGCACGATGACGAGTCCGTCATCGAGGACTTCGTCGCCCACCTGCGCCTCGAGCGTGGCCGCTCCGAGCACACGGTGCGTGCCTACCGGCGCGAGACGGCCGGGCTCATCGCCCATCTGCGCGAGGCGGAGCGGATCGACTGGGAGGCCCTCGACGTCGCCGCGCTGCGCTCCTGGCTCGCGGTGCGAGCCGAGTCCGGGGCGAGCGCGAGCACGCTGGCGCGTTCGGCTGCCGCAGCACGCACATTCACCACGTGGCTCGCGGCCACGGGACGCATCCCGCACGACGTCGGAGGGCGGCTGCGCGCGCCTCGCAGAGGACGGCACCTGCCCACCGTGCTGACCGGCGATCAGGCCGGAGCACTGCTCGATGGCATGGATGGCTCGAGGCGACCCTCCCCACAGCGGGAGGCAGGGGTCCCGGGTGGCGAGCCCCCCAGCCCCGTCGACCGTGCGCTGCAGCTGCGGGACGCCGCCGTCCTCGAGCTGCTCTACTCCTCCGGTCTGCGGGTTTCCGAGCTGGTGGGCCTCGACCGTTCCGGTATCGATCACGGCCGGCGCACCGTGAGGGTTCTCGGCAAGGGGGACAAGGAACGGATCGTCCCCGTCGGCGTGCCCGCCCTCGAGGCCGTGCAGCGCTGGGAGCGGGAGGGCCGGCCCGTGCTGCTGGAGCAGGGGAGCGCCGGGACGCACGCAGGCGATGCACTGTTCCTGGGAGCTCGTGGCTCACGCCTCGGCGACCGCGCGGTGCGCACCCTGGTGGACCGCCACGCCGCGACGGCCGGCATCTCCCGCCGCGTCTCCCCGCACACGCTCCGCCACAGCGCCGCGACGCATCTGGTGGAAGGCGGCGCGGATCTGCGCAGCGTCCAGGACTTCCTGGGCCACTCCTCGCTCGCGACCACCCAG